>NZ_JBEZFI010000016.1:28592-133470 GCF_040649295.1 Micromonospora sp. NPDC048999
GCGCGGTGGCCGGGCGCAGCTGGTCGCGGGGCCTACGCGACCTGCTGTTGCCCGATGAGGTTGCGATCCTCGCCCGGCGCGGTGGCCGGGCGCAGCTGGTCGCGGGGCCTACGCGACCTGCTGTTGCCCGATGAGGTTGCGATCCTCGCCCGGCGCGGTGGCCGGGCGCAGCCCGCGAATAAATGCGGATGATCTCACCGTACGATGCGTTGCGATCCTCGCCCGGCGCGGTGGCCGGGCGCAGCCAGCGGTTCTTGACGACGCTCAGGAGGTACGGCAGGGCGTTGCGATCCTCGCCCGGCGCGGTGGCCGGGCGCAGCTAGGCAGCGACCGCCGCCGCGTCCCGCTTGACCAGGTCGTTGCGATCCTCGCCCGGCGCGGTGGCCGGGCGCAGCACGGCGGCGATCTGCAGGATCTCCCCGGAGAGCTTGAGGTTGCGATCCTCGCCCGGCGCGGTGGCCGGGCGCAGCGCTCGGACGCGGCCAGCCGGTCATTCGCCGCGCGCCTGTTGCGATCCTCGCCCGGCGCGGTGGCCGGGCGCAGCTGAAGCCGTTCTGGCGTGGCGTCCTGGCGGGGACGACGTTGCGATCCTCGCCCGGCGCGGTGGCCAGGCGCAGCCGGTAGCGGCGGCACCCCATCCGTTGCTGGTCGTGCGGCTGTTGCGATCCTCGCCCGGCGCGGTGGCCGGGCGCAGCTTCGCGGAAGACTTTCGGCCAACCTCCACCCACGCGAGTTGCGATCCTCGCCCGGCGCGGTGGCCGGGCGCAGCGACCAGCCGGGAATGTTGGTTCGTCAATCCGTGGATCGTTGCGATCCTCGCCCGGCGCGGTGGCCGGGCGCAGCAGCGGCGCCGCGTTGGCGCCCGTGCCGGACCACACCTGGTTGCGATCCTCGCCCGGCGCGGTGGCCGGGCGCAGCGATGGACCGGAGCACGCCCCACGGGTGGGCGGGGAGGTTGCGATCCTCGCCCGGCGCGGTGGCCGGGCGCAGCTAAGGAGCGGTTGTCCCGGCGCGACGAGCGCGACATCGTTGCGATCCTCGCCCGGCGCGGTGGCCGGGCGCAGCCGGGCCAGGGACGCGCTCGCCAGCCTCAACAAGGAGCGTTGCGATCCTCGCCCGGCGCGGTGGCCGGGCGCAGCACCCGGGGCGGTTGGCGGGACGCGTCCAGCATCGTCACGTTGCGATCCTCGCCCGGCGCGGTGGCCGGGCGCAGCGCCCACAACAACCGGGCGCTCGAACCCCGCGAATACGAGTTGCGATCCTCGCCCGGCGCGGTGGCCGGGCGCAGCGCAGGCGAGGCGGACAGTCGGACGACCAGGTTGTTGATGTTGCGATCCTCGCCCGGCGCGGTGGCCGGGCGCAGCCCGAGAGGACCGAGATGGGCCTGTTCAGCAACCCGCAGTTGCGATCCTCGCCCGGCGCGGTGGCCGGGCGCAGCTAGGCGATCAGCGCCTCGTCCTTGGACATGCGGACGCCGTTGCGATCCTCGCCCGGCGCGGTGGCCGGGCGCAGCCGGCGACGTCACGGACGAAGTCCTCCGCAGTCATCCCGTTGCGATCCTCGCCCGGCGCGGTGGCCGGGCGCAGCCGCCACAGCCTGAGGAGGAAAGACTGTGCCGACCAGCGTTGCGATCCTCGCCCGGCGCGGTGGCCGGGCGCAGCTTTGGTAGCGCGCGCCACACCGCCATCGGTTTCAGCGTTGCGATCCTCGCCCGGCGCGGTGGCCGGGCGCAGCCTCGGGGCTGTTCTCCATCGGTTCCTCCTTCAGTCTTGTTGCGATCCTCGCCCGGCGCGGTGGCCGGGCGCAGCGCCATAGCCGGCGGCAAGACACCGACCGGCAGGCCGGCGGTTGCGATCCTCGCCCGGCGCGGTGGCCGGGCGCAGCCTGGGTGGCGCTGCCGTTCCTGCAGGGCGGCCCGGTGTTGCGATCCTCGCCCGGCGCGGTGGCCGGGCGCAGCGGGCTGCTGGAACTGCTGCGCAAGCCGACCAAGGCGGAGTTGCGATCCTCGCCCGGCGCGGTGGCCGGGCGCAGCCCGCCTCATCCCACGGCCGGCCCGCCCGGCGCACCACCGGTTGCGATCCTCGCCCGGCGCGGTGGCCGGGCGCAGCGCGTCCCGCCTGCCGTTGACGGGGTGCGTCCACTCCACGTTGCGATCCTCGCCCGGCGCGGTGGCCGGGCGCAGCCCGACGATGAAGATCGTGGCATCCTTGGCGATCAGCGAGTTGCGATCCTCGCCCGGCGCGGTGGCCGGGCGCAGCGATCTTCCGGACGGGCAGATCGCTTCCCAACAATGGGTGGTTGCGATCCTCGCCCGGCGCGGTGGCCGGGCGCAGCTCACCCGTGGCACGGTCTCCTCCTTTACTGCGCTACTGTTGCGATCCTCGCCCGGCGCGGTGGCCGGGCGCAGCTTCCCGGCGTTCCCGGTGTCGGCACCCGGACCGTGCGGGTTGCGATCCTCGCCCGGCGCGGTGGCCGGGCGCAGCTCCCGCTCAGCCTCAGACGCCCCGGCGTCATCGCCCAAGTTGCGATCCTCGCCCGGCGCGGTGGCCGGGCGCAGCACCTCGGCCAGGGCCTCGGCGATGACCGCGCTCGGGCTGTTGCGATCCTCGCCCGGCGCGGTGGCCGGGCGCAGCCGTCGGAGTAGTGCCCGACGCGGCGTGGCAGGCCCATGTTGCGATCCTCGCCCGGCGCGGTGGCCGGGCGCAGCGCGACGCCGGCTCCGCAGCCGACCACCCCGCCCACCTCGTTGCGATCCTCGCCCGGCGCGGTGGCCGGGCGCAGCGCCATCCGTTCGGCGTCTTCTTCGTCCTTCGGCGCGAAGTTGCGATCCTCGCCCGGCGCGGTGGCCGGGCGCAGCTTCCGGCCCCAGGTCCGCCCAGTCGACCCGATCCGGTTGCGATCCTCGCCCGGCGCGGTGGCCGGGCGCAGCCAGCTGATGGACGGCAGCGGCCGATGGGTGGTGCTGCTGTTGCGATCCTCGCCCGGCGCGGTGGCCGGGCGCAGCGCCTGCGCGGGGAGATGACCCGGCTGCTCGCCGACGCGTTGCGATCCTCGCCCGGCGCGGTGGCCGGGCGCAGCCGCCGGGCGGTGGCCGTCACCTCGCTCGGCTGGGCGGTGTTGCGATCCTCGCCCGGCGCGGTGGCCGGGCGCAGCGCCGCCGGCTTTTTGCATCCGGCCGAGACCCTTGATGTTGCGATCCTCGCCCGGCGCGGTGGCCGGGCGCAGCTCGCTCGCGTAGGCGTTGGCCACGTGCGAGGGCCCGCTGTTGCGATCCTCGCCCGGCGCGGTGGCCGGGCGCAGCGGCCGCGGCCGGCGACGCGGGGCGGGTCCACGTGCGGGTTGCGATCCTCGCCCGGCGCGGTGGCCGGGCGCAGCCTTGGCGTCGGCCAGCAGCCGGCCCAGCTCGGAGGCGTTGCGATCCTCGCCCGGCGCGGTGGCCGGGCGCAGCCCCCTGCTGGCGACGCTGTCGCTACGCCGGCGGCTGTTGCGATCCTCGCCCGGCGCGGTGGCCGGGCGCAGCGCCACGCGCGGGCTTGCAGCGTGTCGCTCACACACCGGTTGCGATCCTCGCCCGGCGCGGTGGCCGGGCGCAGCGTCAAGGAGACCGGCACGGGCAACACCGGCTGGATCGCGTTGCGATCCTCGCCCGGCGCGGTGGCCGGGCGCAGCCGTGCCGTCGGGGGCCACCTGGTCGGGGTTGATGACGTTGCGATCCTCGCCCGGCGCGGTGGCCGGGCGCAGCCAGGGGCAGATCGCGCAGATGGTCGACACCGACCGGGTTGCGATCCTCGCCCGGCGCGGTGGCCGGGCGCAGCCCTTGCCGAAAATCCAGAGCATCAGGCCCGAGCAGTCGTTGCGATCCTCGCCCGGCGCGGTGGCCGGGCGCAGCCGTGCCGTCGGGGGCCACCTGGTCGGGGTTGATGACGTTGCGATCCTCGCCCGGCGCGGTGGCCGGGCGCAGCCAGGGGCAGATCGCGCAGATGGTCGACACCGACCGGGTTGCGATCCTCGCCCGGCGCGGTGGCCGGGCGCAGCCCTTGCCGAAAATCCAGAGCATCAGGCCCGAGCAGTCGTTGCGATCCTCGCCCGGCGCGGTGGCCGGGCGCAGCCACCAGATCACCGAGAACCGGGTCACCGCACTGTCGTTGCGATCCTCGCCCGGCGCGGTGGCCGGGCGCAGCTCTAGCGCATTAGCGGGTGCCGTAGGCCCGTCCGCGTTGCGATCCTCGCCCGGCGCGGTGGCCGGGCGCAGCGGTTCGCGAGCAGCGGCGATAGCGATATGCCGATACGTTGTCGACTTGCCCGCGTTCCGGTTTGTTCATTTGATCCGCATTTCTCGGCTCGGAACCCTCTGGGGTTTCCGCGTTCACTTGGGGTTCCTAGATCACCAATGGCCCCCGTGGGTCGATCAACCGTGGCTTGCCAAGATGTTCTACATCGTCGAGCGCGTGGGCCGGCAGCCGGTAGATCCGGATGCTGTCCTGGGTCGGGTCGATGGCCTCCTGGAGTGCGGCGACCAAGCGCACCTTGTCGGTTTCGCGGCAGACGACCTCGAACACCGACTGCTGCACGCGGTGGCCGTACGCCTCACAGATCTTGGCGACCTTGCGCAGTCGGCGTTGCCCCTGTGGGGTGACTGTCTCGACGTCGTACGTGACGAGCAGGTCCATGGTTCAGTTCACCGTCCATGGCTCGTACGCGACCAGGTCCCCGCGGAGGTGGCGGGCGAGTAGCCGGGCTTGCACGAGCGGTAGCAGCGCGGCGGGCACCTCACGGCCGAGTTGGGCGTGCGGCCAGTTGCGTTGCCGGCTCTGTTGCCATGCGGCCAGCACGGTCTTGCGTCCACCGTCTGTGAGCCGGTACGCCTTGTTCGGCAGTTCTTCAAAATCGTTCGGGGTCAGCTCGCGTCGGTTGAGCATGGTGAGCGCGAGCCGGTCGGCCAGTAGTGGCCGGAACTCTTCCATCAGGTCTAGGGCGAGAGCGGGTTTGCCTGGCCGGACGGCGTGCAGGAAGCCGATGTACGGGTCGAGTCCGACCTGCTCGAGTGCGCCCTGCACGGCGACGCGCAGCATGCCGTACAGGAAGGAGAGTAGGCAGTTCAGCGGATCGGTGGGCGGTCGTTTGTTCCGCCCGGATGCCTTCCAGTCCGTGCTTGAGCCGAGCAGGTACGGCATGGCGGCGAAGTAGTCGCGTGCGGCGATGCCTTCGACGCCGAGCACTTCGTTGGTGCTTGCTGCGGTGGTGAGCAGTTCAAGCCGCCCGGCGAGAAGTTCGGCGCTCGCTCGTAGCGCGGTCTGCCGGTGTCCGCTGGTGTCCCGGGCGGCGCGTAGCAGCACTTGTCGCGCGTTGTGTATTTTGCCGGCGACGATGGCGATCGCGATGGGCAGTTGTCGGTCCGGCGAGTCGGCGGCCCGGTGTTGGGCTTGGCGGAGCAGCGGGTTGCCGTGGGTGGGGCCGACCAGGCCGGCTCGGAACCGTCCGCTGCCGGTGAGCCAGCTGACGGAGCGGCCGTCGTCGGCGCATCGCAGCAGCAGGTCGTCGCTGGGCGTCACACCGCTGAACAGGACCAGGTGATCGAGCCGGACGAGCGGCAGCAGCCGGCGTCCGGGCTGGTCGGGGTGGTATACCCGGACGGTGTCGCCGTCGAGGTGCAGGCTGGTGCCGGGGGTCTGCACATAGAGGGTGTTGAGCAGCTCAGTCACGCCACTGTCCCAATGGTCGTGGGGTCAACAGGTCGGGTGTGGCCTGCCGCCGGCCGTCGGTCAGCTCGGGCAGGCAGTCCTCCCGGAGCGAACATCGCCGGCAGCGGGCGTCGTTGCGTGCCGCCGGCAACGCGGGGGTGTCGAGCAGCCGGCGTACGGCCACGGTCGCGACCGCGACCCGGTCGAGCAGGTCGGCGTCGATGGGTACGGCGTGTCGGCGGCGTTCGGCGACCGAGTAGATGTAGCCGGTTGGCACGTCGAAGCCGGCTTCGAGGAGGCAGAGTGCCTGCCCGCCGAGTTGCAGGTCGGCGGGCCCACCGGCTTTGTAGCGTCCGACCTTGTATTCGACCGGTGTGGCCGTACCCTTTTCGAACTCGACGATGTCGCAGATGCCGCGCAGGCCGTGGGTGTGGCTCCACACCGGTAGCGACCGGATCACGGTGAGGCCCCGGCGGTGTTGGATGCCGGGCAGGTCGACGGTGGTGTGGCTGAGGTCGCCGCGTACCGTTTCGACGCTTTCCGACCAGACGCCCTCGACGTGGATCAGCGCGGTCTGCCGGTGGCAGTAGGCGTAGTGCTCCAGCGCGGACAGCGGCACCTCCCGCAGGTCGGTGCCGCTGTCCGCCGAGTGGTCGCCGGTCACGGCCAGAGGTCGACCAGCTTGGTCAGCTCGACGCCGTCCGGTAGCCCCGACTCGTCGATGTTGCGGGTGTAGTCGGTGTGAGCGCGCGCCGCCTTGTCCTTGTTCTCTCGCTCAAGCGTGATGCGCTGCGTGAGGGCGGCCGAGGGGGCGATCCCGAACGCGTCGGGGTGGCTGAACACGTAGAGCCCGCACAGCTTCATCTCACCCCGGGTGGCAGCCCGGTCGTGGTCGAACATGACCGTGATGGCCTGCCACAGTGCGGCCAGGTCATCGCTGGTCACGCCAGTCTTCGCGGCCCGGGGCGCGGAGTAGAACACGTGCGCCCGGTACAGGCCGTACGGAACGGTCCACTTGGAGCCGATCTCCGTACGCTCCCCCTTGTCGATGTCCTCCTGCCGGGTCTGGGTGACCCGGGTGATGGTGTGGTCGGTGGGCAGGATCGGATGGATGCTGCGGGCGAAGGTGAGCTGGAGCGGGCCGCGGACCTGACCAGCACCTCCGCTCTTCCCGGTGCTGAGCACCGCGCCAAACATCCGTACATCGAAGTAGTGCTCGCAGAGCCACTGTTGGGCCACTGCGATCTCGGCCGGGGTCGGCTTGTTACTGATCTTGGGTGGTCTGGCGACGAAGGCACCGTCGATCCGAGTGTTCAGGGCGAAGCCGGCCTCGACGAAGATGCCGTAGCGGGGATCGTCGCCCCGCAGCAGCGATACCGTGTCGCGGATCTTGCGCTTGATCGCCACGTCGGTGACCAGGCCCTGTCCGGTCTCGTCGTCGGTACGCGGCTGGTTGCCGGCGTCCGGGTCACCGTTCGGGTTGCCGTCGCTGACGTCGAACAGCAGGACGGCGTCGTGGCGGCGGGTTGGGTCGAGGTGTGCGGCGGTCATGCGTCGTCTCCTTCGTCGTCGGTGGTCGGCGCCAGGTCGTCGGGCTCCGGGGGCAGGTCGGTCTTCTTCTTGTTCGCGGCCGCCGCGAGTCGCTCGGCCCGCATCGCGGCCCGCTGCTGGTGGTAGCCGAGGATGAACTGGGCCTTGTCGGTCAGCACCGCGCCGCCGGGAATCGCGTCGAGCTGGACAAAGAGGTCGTCGAGTCGACGTTCGTAGGCGTCGGACCAGTTCGGCCGGTGTAGGGGCCCGCGCAGGCGTTTGAGCCACGCCTGCACATTGCGGCGGCCGGAAACGATGACGACCTGCGGGTTGTCGATGGCTCGGCCGAAGTAGCGCTCGGCGAAGGTGGTGTTCAGCTTCTGGTCGGCGACCCGGAACACGGTCCGTTGCAGGTCGTCCATCACGGCGAAGATTCGGCCGGACACGTAGGCCGGCTTCTGCTTGTGCTCCACGTTCAAGGTCGGCGTCAGCCTCTCTCGTTCATGCTCGGGCAGATTCGGGTGGCGGCGGAGAGCGAGCCGGATCAGCGCGGCGCGGGCCGCGTCGAGCCGACCGTCGATACGGATCCGGTTGATGACATGGTTGAGCAGTTTCGGCGGCAGCGGCCGCTTGAGCAGCGCGGCCCTGAGCAGGCGGTGGAACAGGTCGGGCGGTCGGTGTTCGCCGGACGCGCCGAAATTGGTCCAGGTCCCGGGGCCACCGTTGCGTCCGGCCTCGAACCGCCCGGCGGCCCGGGCCAGCTGGGAGACCTTGATCTCCACTACCTCACCGGTCCAGGCGTCGACAATCCTGTGGTCCTCGAACCAGGCTCGGATGTTCTCCTTCACTTGGCGGATCGGCTGCTCGATCCAGTCCCGTACGACCACCCGGGCGACGTTGCCGCCCACTGTCACCGAGCAGTAGCGGGACAGATCCTCGACCGCTGCTTCCTCTCCGCTGGCGGGGCCCGCGATCAGGCTCTGAATCTGGGCCGGATCTAGCTGCTCGACGGTCGCCCACGGTTCGAAGGTCGACCCGCCCAGCACCCACCAGGCGAGCCGAGCGTTCTGCCCGGACAAGGCGGTGCTGTGCAGCGGATCGGACAGCAGACCGGCCAACGCGGTCATGAACTTGAGACCGCAGCCGGCGCAGATCGGGGTGTTGGTGAGTTGCTCTTGCAGCTCGTAGCCGTGCACAGCTTTGTTCATGCTGACCAGCGACGCGTTTTGGGTGGCACCGGGCACCCAGCGCCGAGGAATCTGCTGCGGCACGGTCTTGAGCAACGGCTGCACCTGGCCGCAGACCAGACACAGCCCTGAGCGCCCTGAGCTCTTCCGGTCACCGGCCACCCCGGCCCAGAACCGCCGCGCCGCGCCGGTGTCCGCCGCGTAGACTCCGTCGACCCAGAATCCGATCAGGTCGCCTCTGCTCCAATCGGCCGGCGGTTGGAGCTTGCCGGCATGCCCGTCCCGGTAAAAGGCGGCGATCGCCGGGCCCGGGCCATCCGGTTCGGCGGCGGCCCATTCGGTGATCAGGGCGCAGAAGGCGTCGCGCTGTTTCGCGACCCGCTCCGGCTTGGCGCCCTCCGACAGCCAGCCGAAGACGTACTCGCCGTTGTCGACCGCGAGCGCGGGCGAGATTCCGCTCGTCTTGACCACGGCCGGTACTAGCCGCTGCACGCCGAACCGGCGTTGCGGGTCGTCCTTGTCCGCCGTACTGACAAGATCGCCCCGAGGTACGCCATTACCGTCGATCTCCAGGCTCCAGCGCACGGGTTTCCGAGCGTAGAACGCCGGGATGACGTCCTCGCTGGTGTCGGCGTACTCCACCAGCCGTTGCAGCAGCACTAGACCACCTGGCCTTCTACCGGGAGCGCCAACTCGATCCCGCGCTCGGGCACGTAGAGCACACCGTCAACGACCCGGGCGGCGAACCACTCCATCCGCGGCTGACCAGGCTTCCCGTCACGGTGGACGGAGTGCAGCATGATGCCGACCTCCTCGTCGACGTCGGCCCGTGGGGTGTCATCCGGCCAGCCGAACTCGGCACTGAACTCCCGAGTGCCGAGGTACGGCTGCTGGAAGCAGGCGCCCTTGCGGACCCGGCGACGAAGCTGGTCACGGTACGCCGCGACCGTCTTGTCCGCGTGCGCGGCCAACTCGATGTGGGCATGGATTCGATACGCCACGTCGCGCAGGCACACGGCGTTGCGCTGGTCGCGGTGCGCCGCAGTGTCCACCCGGCGGGTGCCCTTGATCGCCTCGGCCAACGGCGCGACGTCAGAGGTCTCGTTGCGCCGGACCGAGAACTGCTTCACCGGCTTCAGCACCTCGATCGCAACAACCTGGTACCGCATCTCCGGCTTCCAGAAGATCGATTCGAGTACGCCCACCGCAGCCGACGGGGTCATCACCGGATAACTGACCCGCTCCACCTTCAACTCCGGCCGCGAGAACAGCGCCGCCTCACCGCTGACCTGCACAACGATCGGGAGATCACCCTCCGCGCTTCGCCGCAGAGTCAGCCCGTTGACCACATCCGTCGTCACAGCACAAATCCCTCCAAGATCAAAGCCAATCGAACAAGATCGAAAATTCACTGACCACGGGATCGGCGAATCCCCCACAGAACGGGTGCGAGCTTGCCTCATCGGTACGACACTTCTCACCTTCGGCCGGCATAGATAGATCATCTCCTGCCCGAGGTACTGCGACATCGGGAAGAGCGACGCCCCATGGCGACCTGCCGTCGAAGAACTCGCATCGCTCGACCTAGGACCGCTCGCACACTCGGACCAGCGCATGCCGCGCCAGCAACGTTTCGATCCTCAGCGCTCGTGAGCACTGCAGCCAGAACCATCCAGCAGAGGATGGTCGTGCACCAACCAGCGGCTGAAAACGCGAGCCTTCGTCGCGAACCTCGAAGTCGCGCATTGCTCAATCTTGGGTTTTGATACTAGCGCAACTTTCGTTGCAGGCGCCGCAGGCTGCCTCCCAAATGGTTGCTGCCGCCGACCAGCTATGGCATCCTTCTTCCGGTTAGCCCAACGGGCCATTCGGATCAACCAGTTGATCGAGCCCAAGGAAGATGCATGGGTAATGATCAAAAGAGCACAGCCCTGCTCAACGGCCAACAGACTGCGCCTTCCAACAAACGAATGCCGTTAAGGGTTGCGTTGATCTTGACGGTGGCGATCCACCTAGCGATCGCCGCAACTCCCAGAGACGGCCTGGCAACTGGGATAACAGTCGGCCTCCTCGCGGTTCTAGCCCTAGCTCGCCTGATGGAATGACGTAGCTCCGCGTCGCTGGCCGGAGGCACGCAGGCACTCACCCAGGCAACCACTTAGGACCGAGGCGGCATCTGGCTGTCAAATCACGAACTGCTCCAGGTTCGGGTCGAGGTTGATGCCGGTGGCGTCGTACTCGCCGACCCACTCGACCAGCACGCCCCGCCGCACCTCGTTGCCGAGGATCGGCCGCAGAAGCGCCATCACACCGGGTTGGCGCAGCGCGCTGGGGTGAAGGTTCGTCGTATACGCCTGCAGCCGCCGCAGCTTCACAAGGTCCGGAACCGGTGCCTGACGCAGTTCCTCGACCAAGGTCTCCAGTTCACGCCGCAGTTCAGGTGTCTCGGCCCCCTGTGTCGTCACCACGCTGATCCCGTCATCGTCGATCATTCGGAACGCCAGCTTCCGATCCCGCTGTTTGGTGCCCGCGTCCATCGGCCCCTCGGCCACAGTCTGGAACTCCCAGCGCCGCCGAGCCTGCTGTGTGCGCTGCCCGACGTGCTGGCCGTCGGCGAGGTTGAGCACGTCGTACACGTTGCGGTAATAGCGTCCGAGCGCCGCCAGGTCGTCCGGGTCGACCTTGTCCGGTCCGAACTGGCGCCCGGTACAGCCGACCAAGGTCTTGTACGAGGGCGGCTGCCCGCCGTCCTCCGGCGCGAACACGATGACCCGCCCACCGTCCGCCATCCGACCCTCGCGGTTGGCTCGCCCGGCCGCCTGAAGCAGCGAGTCGGCCGGAGCCATCGCACGGAACACGACCGGGAAGTCGACGTCCACCCCAGCCTCGATCAGTTGGGTAGCTACGAGCAGGACCCTTTCGCCCCGGTTGAGGCGTGCCCGCACCTTTTCCAGTACCCGTTGCCGGTGGTCCGGGCACATCCGGGTGGACAGGTGCCAGGCCACACCGTCCGGCTCGGCATCACGCCACTGGTCGAACACCGCTTTCGCGTCCGCGGTCGTGTTGACCACGACCAGCGCCGCCGGCTCCGACGCGGCCTGGTCAGCGACGCCGGCCAACGTCGGCTTCGGGTCGAGCTGCCACTCGTACCGCACTCTTCGCAGATCACTGACCAGCTTCGGAGTGTCGTGGATCAGGTCGGTGCAGGGCACTTCCTTGAACTCGTTCAAGGCCCAGAAGCTCGGCTGTGTCGCCGAGGAGAGCAGCACGGTCGCGCCGAAGTGCCGCACGAGCAGCCGGAGTCCGTCGAGGATTGGCGCGAGCATCGCGTGCGGCAGCGCCTGCACCTCGTCCAGCACGATCACCGAGTTGGCGAGCCGGTGCACCCGGCGCATCGCCGATGGCTTGCGGGCGTACAACGACTCGAAGAGCCGGACGAAGGTGGTGACGACGAACGGCGCATCCCAGTTCTCGGCCGCAAGCCGAGCCCACCGGCCGGCTTCCGGGTCGTCAAAGTCGGCCTGGCTGTGATGTTCGAGGACGACCGGCTCCGCGCCGTCCTCGTCGAGCAGCCGCCGGTAGACGGCGGCATTCTGCTCGGTGATGGTGAGGAACGGGACCGCCACGATGACCCGACGCAGGCCATGCTTCTCCGCGTGCCGCAGCGCGAACCCGCCACTCGCGAGGGTCTTACCGGCCCCGGTCGGCGCGCCGAGGCGGAACACCCCGCGATCCCGGTCGGCCGCCGCGAGGCAGTCCGCGTAGACCTGCTCCCGCAGACTGCCGATCGGAGTGCCGCCACGCCCGGCGAGTTCATCACGCCGCCGCTGTTCGAACACCTTGTAGAGGTGCCCGAAGTCGGCGTCCGGACGTACGCGTGGGCTGGCCAGTCCCTGGAAGTGCGCGCTGGTGTCCAGGCTGTCCGCGTCGACCAGGGCGCTGTAGCACAGACGCAGCGCCATCTCCCCCACCAGCGGATCTGCCCGCCAGTCCGCCGGCACCAGATGGTCGAGCCGTTCCGGCAGGTCCGGCAACAGCCCGGGCAGCGCCCGCTCGGCGGACGTCACGTTGTCAGGCGCGTCAGCAAGTCGACTCCGGAACGAGGCGCGCAGTTGTGGCGCGTCGATCAGCCCGCCGTGATGGCCGAAGATCGCACCGGCGAACGCGGCAAGTCCACGTTCGTATGCGATCCGGGTGCCGAGTGACTTGTGGTCGATGCCGACTGGGCGGCCGGTGGACGCGACAGCAGCAAGCTTGTCCTGCCAGGCGCAGGCCGCCTTGCCCACGTCATGCAACGCGCCAAGCCAGTACGACACGTCGCCCCCGCCGAATGGGCCGGTAAACCGTCGCGCCAGCTCTGCGGTGCTCCGAAGATGATCGGCAAGAGAATGCCACCGGCTGCTTTCAGGAGCAGGGCTGTGGGCCCAGAGAGAACTTACACCAGACACGATCGGTCCCCACGAACGTCGTCGAGTTGCCTCGGCAGTGAACCGCAGATTCAACACCAGGGCCGTGAGATATCGGTGGTTGGCGGTCTATTCGGCGTGTCGGGGCGACGCGAAGCCGGCGCCTACATCCTGTGCGAGGGTACCGAGAAGGCATTGCCTGCCTTGGCCCGCGCTCTGAACCAGCTTGGCGAGCGGGTAATGCCTCGTTGGCGGCGCAGGCGACCGCCGGGGATCCGGCCGTCGATTGCCGCCACAGTTAGGCGACGTCGCCCACGTAGCCGATGTGCGGGTCGCTGGCGGCGAGGGCGGCGATCCGTAGCCGCAGGGCGTGAGGCAGCAGGTTGCGGCCGGGCACCTTCTCCAGTTCGACCCACTCGAGCCCGGTTTGCAGGTCGTCCTCGGCGTGGCCGCTGAGCTGTCCCGGCGTCCCATCCGGCGTGCAGTGGAAGATCGCCTCGATGCGGTGGGTGCCGGCTTCGGTGTCGGCGTGTTCGTGGTTGGCGCCGATGTACTCGCGCAGCCGGAGCATGCGTACGACTCGCACGGTCAGGCCGGTTTCTTCGTGAACCTCACGGCATGCGGCGGCGTCGAGCGGTTCGCCGGGACGTTGGCCGCCGCCGGGCAGGAAGTAGCAGTCCGTGCCTTCCCACATGGCTCGTTGGAGCAGGACGCGTCCGTTGTGGACGACGACGGCTTTGGCGGAGGTGCGGATGGTCGGGGTCACGGGCTCGGCCACGAGGTGGTCTCCTTCCTCGACGAGGGCGAGTGGGGTGTCGGCGTTCGGCCTTGCCGAAACCGCGGTGATGCTTGGTGACCTTTTAAAGGATCAGTTTCCAGGGGCCGGCCGGCCCGACGAACGGCTGGAGCGGGCTGGCCGCGATCACGGCGAGGGAATGACGGGGAGATACCAGCGGCGGCCGGTCGGCGGAGCGGGGCGGCCCGGACGGCGACGTGCAGCGCGGGGATGAGGGCGAGTAGCCGTGCGGTGAGCAGCGGGCCGTGGAGCACGATTCCGAGGACGCGACCGCGGCACGCAGGGGCCCCGGCCCACCAGGCGGAGGCGACGGCTGCGGCTGCGACTGCCAGGGGCTGCTGCAGGCCGCACGGTACGTCGAAGTTATCGACGGCCGATTCCGCAGAGGCATGACCCCTGGCCTGAGGATCAAATTGGATGGCTCGCCTCCCGGCCGTAGCCGGGGAGTTTCAACTGGCTGGCGGCGCGGCCTCCAGGCGAGGACGAGCTGCACAGCTTGGTCAGGGCGTCGAATTGGGCGCAGTGCTCCATCACCTCGTAATCGGTGGTGGTGAGCGAGCCATAGCCGTCGAGGAAGCTGTCGCGTAGGTCGGGGCGGTGGGGCCAGATGCGGGTGGCGAGGCGTACGAGGTCGCGGGCGGGGAGGTCGTAGCGGCTGTGTTCGAAGTCGATCAGGCGTACGACGCCTTCGTTGTAGATCATGTTTCGGGGCATGAAGTCCAGGTGGCAGGGCCGGGCCGGTACGGGAGCGAGGTCGCGTAGGGCCTGCATGTGGGCGCGTATTTCGCTTCGGCGGTTGCCCGTGATCTGGTCTCCGGCGCGGTGGATCCAGTACTCGGCGCGTTCGGCGAGCCAGGCGGTCCAGTCTGGTTCGAAGCGGGGCGGTCCGGCCGCGTGCAGGGTTGCGAGTAGCCGTCCTGACTGCCGGTACGCGTCCTGCTCGGTCTCAGGGTCGAGCTGACGCTGAGTGAGCGGAACTCCGGGCACAGCGGTCACCACGATGGCGGGTGGGTCGTCGGTTGCGGCGAGCAGCCGGGGTGCTCTGTCGCCGAGCGCCGGGATCCAGGTGCGGTAGGCGTGGACTTCCTGGGTGTGGCGTTCCGGGCTGCGGTGCGCTTTGACGATGACTTCACCGTGGTCGCTCGTTGAGGCGCGTAGTGCGCGGGTGCCGGCGTGGCCGGGATGCCAGGCGACGGGTACCGCGTCGGTGTCGAGGAGGCGTTGGCAGAGCCTCAGGAGAAGGTCGAGGTCGGTCACCGCGGGTTCCCGAGGTGTCGGGTGTCGTTGTGGGTGACGAGCTGCCAGATGGTGCGGCCGAAGCGGTTGGTTGGCTTCTGCCAGCGGTTAAGCGAGGCGTGGTCGGTGACGAAGCCGAGCCGGAGGCGGGTGCTCTGGGTAAGGCCGAGTAGCAGGGTGTGGGCTGCCTCGACGGTTTCGCCGTGGGCGGCGATGAGGACTCGCTCGCCGTCGTGTCTGGCGAGGATCTTCTGGAGGGCGGTCGTTGCCCGGTTGAGATATTGGTTCCAGGTTTCGGAGCCGTGGGCGTAAGGGCGGTCGGGAGCGTGCTGGGGCGGTCCCTGGAAGGCTGTCTTGACGTCCACCCATGGCTGGCCGTCGGCGTCGCCATGGTCGGGGCCGCGGAGTTGCGGTTCGATGGTGGCGGGCAGGTGCAGGGCTCGCGCGATGATCTCGGCGGTCTGCATCACGCGGAGCCGTGGGGTGGCGTAGTAGGCGGTGTATGGCCGGTGTGAGTGCTCGTTGGCCAGGCGGGCGGCGAGTTGTGCGGCCTGATCGCGGCCGAGGTTGGTGAGTCCGGTGCAGCCGCGTTCGCCGCCGACGATGCCGGCGACGTTGCAGGCGGCTTCGCCGTGGCGGGCGATGACGAGTTCGGTCGGGACCATTCGAGGGTCTCCTTGGCGGTTGGTCAGCTTGGCGGGAACGGATCGGGCCAGGGCCGGACAGTGGGCCACGGGTGCCGGTAGCCGTTGCGGCCGAGGTAGCGGAGTGTCAGCAGGTGGTGCAGCTCGGCGAATTGGTGCAGATCAGCGGGGCGACACTGCTGGGGTGCCACTGCGGTCTGGTAGGCGTCAACGCAGCGGGCGAGGGTCTGTTCGTCGAGGCGGCCGTAGGTCATGGCGGCAGTGACGAGCAGTCCGGCGAGGTCGTAGCCGAAGGGGGCGAGGGTCAGGTCGTCGAAGTCGACGACGGCGACGTCTTCCCCGTCCACGAGGTAGTTCCGGACGTTCGGGTCCTTGTAGAAGGCTGCTGGCAGGCCGGGACGGTCGAGTAGGGCATCGAGTGCCGCCGCGTCGATGCCCGCGATGGCGGCAGCGCGGTGCAACGCCGCGCGGCGTGGGTCGGCGAAGTCCGGGATCACCAGTCCGATCGTCGTGGTGTGGGGTTGCTGGAGGCGCGCAGCATGCAAGTCGCGGTCGTGTGCGGCGGCGTGCAGGCGGCCGAGCGCCGCTGCTATCCGAGGCAGGTCAGTGACCGCCGGTGTATGCCCCGGCAGTCGCTCGAAGATCAGACGCTGGGCGTCGCTCGTCAGTAGGCGCGGGAGGCGGACACCGGCGTTCAGGCTGGTGAGCCAGGCGTGGTGGGCGGCAGCGGCGGCGCAGCGTGCCGGATCGTCGTACCGCTTGACGAAGATTCCGCCGCTCATGCCGGCACCGCTGTGCTGCAGCTGACGGTGGACTGGGCGGTGCAGGATGGTTCGGCGTCAGAAAAAGTGGTGGTTGTCGACCCGTCCGCTGCGCTCAGGCTAGGGGCTGGTGTTCGCGGCGTACGCGGGTGACGAGCTGGTTGGCTTGTCGCCGGCTGGTGAGGGCGATCAGTCGAGCGTGTGGTCCGTGCTCGCGGAGGAGGTTTTGTACTCGTGGTCGCATGCTTCGCCGGTATCCAAGGATGTAGCGGACGAAGTTCCAGGTGATGCGGTCGTAGACGCCGTCCTGGTGGTGTTGTCCGCCTCGGTAGCGCCAGCGTCGCTGGGCGATGCCCCACAGGCAGGTGGCGGCGGGTAGGTCGAGGAAGATGACGGTGTCCGCGGCGGCCAGCCGGATGGGCAGGGTGCTGGCGTAGTTGCCTTCGATGATCCACCGTTCGCCGGCGACGAGTTTCTCCTGCTGGGCGACGAACTCGTCCTGCGGCAACGGCCGCCACTGCTCGTCGTAGTAGACGGCGTCGAGGTGGGTCAGCGGTGCGTCGAGGATCCGGGCCAGCTGCCGGGCGACGGTGGATTTGCCGCTGCCGCCGCAGCCGACGATGGCGATCCTGTCCATGGCTCTCCAGGGTACGGGTCCGGTGGCGTCGCGCCGAGGCGACACGGTGAGTCATGAGGCCAGCGTTTCCGGGTGACGCAGGAGGCGATCGAGCACGTCCAGCTGGGTGGAGAGCCGGAACGGGTTGAGGTGTCGTAGGCATTCGGCGATCAGCCGGGCGTGCTCGCCGGTGCCGGCGATCTCGGCGAGCCGGCCGACGCGGTGCCGGACGTCGGTGGCATTGCGGACGATCAGGAAAGGCGGTACGAACGCGGCGCCACCTCGGACATCGGCGGGGAGAAGCGGCGCGCAGCCGGCGAGGACGGCTTCGAAGATCCGCTGGGTCATCTGCCCGGCGGCGGCGTAGCGGGCGGGCAGCAGCAGGACGGTGGCGAGGGCCTCAGCGTAAATCTCGGCGACGCGAGGAAAGGGGACCCGGCCGACGAAGCGCAGGTCAGGCCAGCGTGCGGTGTCGGTCCACTTGCCGGCCACCAGGTGGGGTAGTCGGACGGCGGCGGGCGCGAAGTAGGTGTCAAAGGCGTCGTCGCGGTCGTACTGGTTGCCGACGTAGACCAGCGGGATGGGGCGGGGCAAGGCCGCCAGAGCATCGGGATCGGTGGCGTCGATGGCCGTATCGGCGACCGGGAACAGCAGCGGCACCGCGCCGGGATTCGGGCAGAGCGCTGGTTCGCAGACGGTGACGTTGCGGGTGCGGCGGAGTGGGTCCGTGGCGGGGAGTTGGCGGTCTTTGTCCCACAGGATGGTTGGGGTGCCGAGCCGGTGGGTGTAGTGGGCGAGCAGCTCTGCCTGGCGGTGCAGGTCGCAGGTGTGCCCGGGCCGGCCGCATGGCGTGGTGCTGCGGCCGGGGATGGGCCAGCGCCATTCGAGGAACAGGGCGTCGATGTCGGGTAGTCGCGCGTCCCAGCGGTAGTGGCCGGTAAGGTCGTCCCCTGCCTCACACAGGTCGCGGTTGGGTTGCAGGAAGACGACGTCGTAGCCGGCCGCGCAGAGTCCGTCGACCAGGGTCCGGCGGTGGCTGCGGCCTCCGTCCGGGGTATCGGTGACGCCGGCCCCGAGGAACCCCCAGAAGCTGTAGCCGACTCTCACTTCGTCACCCACCAGTCTTCGATGAGCAGCGCGTCGAGACCGGATTCGACGAGACAGTCCAGGGCCATGTCGGGCGTGCCGCAGATGGGCTTGCCCTTGATGTTCAACGACGTGTTGATCAGGACGGGGTGTCCGGTGATCTCACCGAAGGCGGCGAGGACGTCGGCGAGGAAGGGGTGCTGTTCGCGGGTGACGGTCTGGACCCGGGCGGTGCCATTGACGTGCACGATCGCCGGTAGCTGGTCGCGGGTCAGGTCGGTTACCGGAGCGGCGAGCGACATGAACGGCGAGAGTTGACGCAGTCGGACGTAGTCGGCGGCCTTGTCGGCGAGGACGACCGGGGCGAACGGCCGGAACGGTTCGCGGAACTTGACGGTGGCGTTGAGTCGTTCGACCACCCCGGCGTTCAGGGGCGAGGCGAGGATCGACCGGTGGCCCAGGGCCCGCGGTCCGGCCTCCAGCGCGCCGGCGAACAGTCCGACGATCTCGCCCTCGGCCAGACGCCGAGCCAGGTGCTGTGCGGGTTCGGCCGGACGGCTCGCGTGGAGCCCGGGTCGGGGTGTGGCTGGCAGCGTCAGGCCAGGGTAGGCGGGTCCGAGGTAGCAGCGGTGGTCGATGCCGGTGGGCGGGAGGCCGGTCGCGTCCAGCCAGGCTACGGCGGCGGCGCCGATCGCGGTGCCGGAGTCACCGGGGGCGGGCGGTACGTGTACCTCGTCGACGATGCCGGCCTGGGCGATGAGGCCGGCGGCAACGCAGTTCATCGCGACCCCGCCGCCCAGGCAGAGCAGCCCGGATCCGGTCAGCTGGCGGGCGCGGGCGGCAAGATGCAGCATCACCTGCTCGGTGCGTTCCTGCAGGGCGGCGGCGAGGTCGGCGTGTACGGGCTCGACCGGCGCTGTCGGCGGTCGGGGCGGGCAGGTCGCGTCGGCGAACGCGGGCGTGACTCGGCCGTAGCGGCTGGAGAGCACTCGCAGGGCGAGCAGCGTCGGATCGAGGGTGAACCCGTCGTTGGTGAGCCGGATCGCCCGGGACATCAGGTCTCGGAAGCGGGCTGGGTCGCCGAGGGCGGCGAGGGCCATCACCGTCCCCTCCTCGTCGCTGCGTCGCCAGCCGAGGTGTTCGGTGATGGCCCCGTAGGCATATCCGAGGGAAGCCGGGTCGTTGATCGCGTGCCGCAGGTCAAGGGTGAGCCGCGAGTCGCCCCGCCGGGCGTACCAGGTGGTGGTGGTTTGCAGCTCACCGAGGCTGTCGACGGTCAGGACCGCAGCATCGTCCACACCGGAGGCGAGGAACGCGTACAGTGCGTGGGCACGGTGGTGCTGCACGGGCTGAAGGCGGGCTCGCGGGTACCGTTGGGACAGGTCCCGCATCCGGGACTGGTAGCGACGGTGGACCGTGGTGAAGCTACGAGCTCTGGCGAGAGCCCGGGTGCGGCTGGCCGGCTGCCGCAGGTGGGCGGGCAACTGGCCCAGCGCCGACAGGTAGCGGCGCCCGTCGAAGTTATATGCCACCGTGGTCACGTCCTGCGGCGACAGGCCGGCCTCGCCGAGCAGCCAGGCGACGCCATGCTCCGGGTACGCCTTGCTGTGTTTGACGCCGTCGAGCCGTTCCTCCTCGACGAAGCCGACCATCTGGCCGTCGACCAGCAGCGCTGCCGCCGAGTCATGCGTGTACGCGCATAGCCCGAGCACCACGCTGGCGGTCATGACGGGTCCCCAGGTGTGAGCGCCGCCGGGGTGAGGTGCTCGTACCAGGTGGTGAGGGCGGCGCCGAGTGGGCCGGGCGTGTCATGGGCGAGCTTGCGGGCCTCGTCCCGCTCGCCGGCCTTCCAGGCTCGGTAACCGGCCAGCACGCGCCCGAACACGCTCCATGGGGTGCCATCCGGCAGGCCGCTGTCGCCGGAGATGACCTGCGTGAGGACGGCATCCAGGCTGGGCCAGGCCACGGAAATCGGCGGCATCTCCGCGACCTCGGGCTGGTACTGGAGGCATTCGGCGGCGGCAGCAGCATTTTCGGCGTACAGGTGCAGCGAGTCGACGTGGTGGTGGTACTCGCCGACCTCGACCCCGAGCCACCCGGCCATCAACTCGTGTAGGAGGGTGGTGGCGAAGATGTCGTACGGGAAGCCGAGCCAGACATCCTGACTTCGCATGCTGGTGTGCATCACGAGACGGCCCTGCCGGATGAAGAACCGGTACCCGAGCGTGCACGGCACGTCCCGGTAGCCGCGGTGGTCACGAGACGGGTCGTAGATCTGGATGACGGCCTGCCGCGAATCCCGGTCGGACGACAGCTTCCGCACAACCGCGTCGAGCTGGTCGACGCTGCCGCCCCATCGGCGGATCCTCGGCCCGTACGCGCCCTGCAGCACGCCGTCGTCGGCGTATCGGCGCAGATTGGCGTTGAAGTCGAAGATCCACGGGTCGTCGGAGCCGGACAGGATCCACAGCGCCTCCGCGACGGCGAACGCCGGGTTGATCACGCGGGCGGGCGGGACGGCGACCAGCCGCCGCCGCGGGTTCGTCAGGCACAGGTGCGCGCCCACGACCTCGGTGGTCGCCATGTCCCGGGGGCAAACCGCTTGGCCGTTGAGCAGCACCGCCTGGCAGGCGGCG
Organism: Micromonospora sp. NPDC048999; assembly: GCF_040649295.1. Taxonomy (NCBI): domain Bacteria; kingdom Bacillati; phylum Actinomycetota; class Actinomycetes; order Micromonosporales; family Micromonosporaceae; genus Micromonospora; species Micromonospora sp. NPDC048999. The sequence goes on from NZ_JBEZFI010000016.1 coordinate 49,172, forward strand.
ATGAACAACTCGCTCGCGGTGTCCGCAGTTAAGACGATCATGTGAGTCTTCCTTTGAGTCAGGAGGTGAAGGCGGCGAGCCGATCGCGGGAAAGGTTGACCAGCCAGGCGGACTGGCGTGCCATGCCCTCGTGTAGGCCGACGGTGGGCCAGAAGCCGAGCAGCCGGCCCGCGCGGGTCAGGTCGGCCGACGTCGAGGGGACGTCCCCGGGCTGGGCGTCCGCTACCTGGACCGGGATGTGCCGGCCCGTGACCTTGGACGCCTCGTCGATCGCGCCGCGCATGGAGACGCTCGACCCGCCGCCGACGTTGACCACGGCGTAGCGGGCATCCGCGTGCGCGGCGGCGAGCGTTGCGGCGACGACGTCGCCGACGTAGGTGAACTCCCGCCGCTGGCTGCCGTCGCCGAAGATCGTGATCGGGAAGCCGGTGTAGGCGGCGAACAACAGCCGGCCGATGGCCATGTCCGGCCGCTGCCGCGGCCCGTACACGGTGAAGTAGCGCAGCGCCACGACGGTGAGCTGGCTGTCCGGCCGTCGGGAATGGGCCAGGCACAGATGCTCGGCAGCGAGCTTGCTCACCCCGTACGGCGAGACCGGGCAGGTCGGGTCAGCTTCACGGCTGGGCCGGTTCGCCGGGCCGTAGACGCTGGACGAGGAGGCGTAGACCAGCCGCCGCACGCCCGACCGAGCGCAGGCGTCGAGCAGCCGGTGGGTGCCGAGCACGTTGGCCTGGGCGTAGTCGACGAACTCAGCGCCCCACGACGGACGGACTCCCGGCCGGGCGGCCAGGTGAAAAACGGTGTCGCAGCCGTCCACGGCGTCGTCGAGCTGGTCGGTGGACAGGTCCCGGCACAGCGGAGTGAACAGCGGATTCCCGACCGCCGCCGCCAGGTTCTCATCGGCGATGGCGTGCTCACCGAGCCGGCGGCGGTCCACGCCGACCACCTCCACACCCCGGGAGAGAAGCGCGTCGACCAGATGTGAGCCGATGAACCCGGCAGCGCCGGTCACCAGCACCCGGGCCATCATCGCTGCCCGCCAACGCCGGTCCGCTGCGCGAACACCCGCTGCCACGCGTGCGTGAGGAGGGGCGGGTCGGACGGCAGCACGGTCGCCTGGCCGGTAGCCACCCGCGCCGAGGCGGAAGCCAAGGGGCATGGCGTGCCCGTGTTGCTGGCGAGAGCGTGCCGCGAAACGTACACGGTCATGACGCCACCGCTCGCCGAACCTGGCCCCTCGGCTGCCAGTCCTGGTGGACCCGCCGGGATCCCGGCGGGTCCACCAGCGCGAGGCGGCGACTGGGAGCACCCCGCCGGTCACACGCCCGCGCAGCCCCGATGGCGGTACGCGGACGAGGAGTCAACCTCACGAACACGCATCCGGCCGCTGCCACAGTCGGCCGGGCAAACTCCCTGGCCGCCTTGTCAGACTCGATGAATCTGTCCACCATGAATCCCCTGGCGTCGATGACAATGGGTCGGTGAGCTGGCCCGCCGCTCAGCAGCGGTCTTCGATGCTCGTCAACAGCGAACCGTCCACAGGGGCCGGGCGGTACCGTCCACTGCCCGTCCGCTGGCGACCAGGTAATGACGGGCCGTAGCGGAAATGACTAGCGTGACCCTCGTCGACAGACAACGCGGGAGGTGCTCAGATGGCCGGACGGCGCTATCCCCCCAACCGGCGGCTAGCGTGGGAGAGACTCCAGCGGGGCTGGTCGTACGAGGAGGTCGCCGAGCGCATCCGCGCGGAGATGAGCCACGCCGGAGAGACCGACACCGGGCTCAACGCCAACACGGTGCGGCGATGGGAGACCGGCGAACGATGGCCGGACCCGCGCTACCGCAAGCACCTGGTGGCCATCTTCGACAAGCCAGCCAGCCAGCTCGGCCTCCTCACCCCCGACGAGCTGGCCATGTGCCCGCAGGCGGAAACACTGCACGAGTTCAGGAGGTTGTGGGACATGCTCACCGGAGACGAGAACGAAGGCGGTTGGGACCGGGCAGCCGTCCTGCGCGCACTGTTCGGCGCCAGCATGCTGCCCCTGGTCGCTCCGCTGCTGTCACTGGACCCGCAGCCGGCGCACGCCGACACGAAGACCATCGACCCGGACGCCTACACCGAAATCGTCCGCTGCCAGCGGGCGCTGTACTGGACCAGCCCGGCCCGGCCGCTCTACGAGGCCGCGTACGCCCACACGCAGCTCGGCACCGGGCTCGTCCGCGCGGCGAGCGGCGCCAGCCGCGTCGCACTCGCCACCGCCCTCGCCGAATCCGCGCTCCTCACCGCCCGGCTGGCGTTCTTCGACCTCAACCAACCCGCCATCGCCCAGCGCTGCTACGACGTCGCCCTCGCCGCCACCCGGGAAGCCGGAGACCACGCCCTGGCCACCGCCGTCCTCGGCCACATGGCCTTCATCCCCGCCTTCAGCCACGACCCCTCCGCCGCCCGCCCCCTGATCGACGCGGCGCTCCAGCACACCTGGCACGGCGTCAGCGCGGCCGTCCGCTCCTGGCTACACTGCGTCGCCTCGGAAGTCGAAGCCCGTGCTGGCGCCGGAGCTGCCAGTCGCCACCAGATCGACCTCGCCGCAACCGCGATCGAGGCCAACCCCACCCCGCCGGAATGGCTCGACTTCTACGACGCCGGCCGACTGCACTCCTTCGCCGGCTACGCGGCCCTCGCGGCCGACGACCACCCCGAGGCCGCCAGACAGCTCACCACGGCCTTGGCCGGCCTGAGCGCCACCGCGGCCAAGCAGCGCAGCGTTATCCTCGCCGACCTCGCCACCGCACACAGCGGCGACGGCGACCACGCCGCCGACTACCTCAACCAAGCGATGGACGCCCTGCACAACGACTGGTACGGCACCGGCCTGGAGCGGGTCAGGGCCGTCCGGCCCGTACTCGGCGACAGCCGGCAGGGCAGGCAGCTCGACGAACGGATCGCCGCCCTCGCCGCCAGCCGAGCCGCCCTACCCGGCAGCTAAACCGCCGACTCGTTGTGCTTGCGCACCAACTCGGGCAGCTCAGCCAGCGAGTCGAGCCGGAACAGACACCGCTCGCTAACGGCCTTGTCGTCGAGGATGTGCCCCCACGGGCCGCGCCGCACCAGCGCGGTCGCGATCCCGGCCTCCTGCGCGGGCCGGATGTCATTGTCCAACCGGTCCCCGACGTACAGCACCTGATCGGCTGGGCAGCCCGCCTCCGCCACAACGCGGTCGAAGAACGCCGCCGACGGCTTCTCCACGCCCCAACCGTCCGACGTGCCGATCACGTCCACCGGCAGGTCCAGAGCGCGCAGGATCGTCTCGGCCCGTGCGGTCTGGTTACCGGCCAGGCCAACCTGCACGCCCAACTCGCGCAGCGCAGCCAGGCACTGCCGGGCATCCGGGTACAGGTCCGCCTCGGAGAAGTGCTCCGGCTGACCGGCAGCAGCACGGCGCTCCCGCTCCTCGGCCAGGTCGAACCCGGGCCGGAAGACCTGGAACGTCTCCCGGTAATCCAGGCCGCGAGCGATCACCGCCCCGAAGACCGCCGAGAAGGTGTGCCGGGGTACGCCCAGCCAGTCCGCCCAGGTCCCGTACTCCCGGGACTCGTCGACGATCGTCTCGCCCACATCGAAGAACACGCTCGCGATCACCCTGCGATTGTGCCCTTCTTGCCCAAAGTGATCAACACTATGGCGGCAGCCCGCTGCGAATTTAGGCGGTGCAGGTTGAGGCGGCTGCGCTTACATCGGTGCCGCCCCGGGTGCCGGTTCGATTGCCGGCGTCCGTTCCTCACCTCGGAGCCCGACAACCACGCTCTGCGCCTGTCCCAGGAGGCGCCGGACGGATGGACCGGGCAGGCACTGGAAGGCACTCCGGACCGCAGGAGGGCACTCAGTAGCACCAGAAAGAACCAACGACAAGGTCCGCGACCAATTCGTTACGCGATATTGGGTTGACTGAATCGGTGTTGCCGGGGCGTACTGTTTGTACGTTCCCGCACCGCCGCCTGGCGCGGTCGGCCATCGATGCGGGCAGGCACTCCCAGTCCTGGGGTGCCTGCTCTTGTTCGTGCCGACATGTCGGAGGCGTCGAAAGATGGGAGGCCCACACATGAAGGATCGCCTGTCGGCGAGTTGAGCCGCCGCACCACACCACGGGAGCGACGTAGGCGCTCGCCTGTTCGTTGAGCCACCAGTGCGGCAGGCCGAGTTCGTCGGCGACGGCTCGCGCCTCGTCGAGCACGACCCCGTGCGGCTGGAACACGGCATCGATGTCACGGGTCGCCCGTCGTGCGTCGTAGGCCAGAGCCATGGCGGCGCCACCGAAGATGTACAGGTCTGCGACCACGCCTCGCCTGGCCAGCCGGTCCCCGAGCCGACGGAACGCGTCCTCGATCGCGGCACGGTCCAACAGCGGATCATCGAGACTCACGCGACGTTCAACTCCTGCGCCGACACGTATACGCCACGACGACGGAACGCCGCCGGCGCGTGCACCACCGCGTCAACCCGGGCGGCGCGGGTGTTGAAGGGAAACCAGAAACGCCGCAGCGACCGCGTCTCGACCCACGACGGCGCACCGCGCCCGTCCTTGGCCGCCAAATGCTCCGCCAATGCTGCGAGGAATACGTCCCAGTGCTCGTCCCCGGTAGGCGATGGTTCCAGTTCCAGCAGACCAACGCGCACCTCGGACGGTTCCCATCGGTACTCCTCCAGGAACTCCGCCACCAGCCGCCACCGTCGCGTCTCGTCAGCTCCGACGAGCAGGGCACCCAGGCGCGCCACCGTCAGTGGCTCATACCTCGCAGCACGCTTCCCCATGCCCCTGACGCTAATACATCGGGAGGCGGATGCACGCCCAGCCACAGCCCGCCATGAACAGTCCGGCAAGCCGTCACGGGGTCACGGCGGGCCGGTCCGCGAAGAAGATCAACAAGGTGCGCCAATGCCAACACCGCCATCACCGGTGACCTGATACCCGCACATTTGACCAGGCCATGGGATCCGGGGTGAGGTCCGATGGGCCCTATTCGCGGAGGGTGCTGACGGCATCGTCACCGGCGCCGCACAGCCGTAGCCCGCTCGTGAAGAAGACGGCGTACGCCTGGTCGGCGTTGAGAAGTCTGGCGGCGACCTACGTTGGTGCGCACATCCGCCGCGCACCTCGGTCAAGGCACGCTGCACCGGCTCGGACCCGGGTACTGGTACAGCGGCCACTGGCTCGCCGTCACCCTTCTCCGCGTCGTCGAGCAGGGGCCACGTTGAGCGCGACTGCTGATCTGGACTGGGCGTCGCTGGGGGTTCTTCGCCTGGTGGGCCGCCAGGGACTCGAACCTCGAACCAGCGGGCCATCAGTTGCGCATGGCCCGCAGCGACTGGCGCAGCGAGGACATGGTGGCCAGCACGGCGGTCGGCTCGTACCCGCAGTGCGCCATGCAGTTGGCGCACCGCGCGTCGCGGCCCCGGCCGTAGCTGTCCCAGTCGGTCGAGTCCAGCAGTTCCCGGTAGCTCGCGGCGTATCCGTCGTTCATCAGATAGCAGGGCCGCTGCCAACCCAGCAGCGAGTACGACGGGATGCCCCAGGCGGTGCAGGGGAAGTCCACCTTCCCCTCGAGGAAGTCCAGGAACAGTGGCGAGTGGTTGAGCCGCCAGCGGCGACGCCGGCCACCGGCGAACGCCTTGCGGAACAGCTCCCGGGTCTCCGTGACGCCGAGGAAGTGCTCCTGGTCCGGCGCCTTCTCGTAGGCGTACGCCGGGGAGAGCATCATCTCGTCCACGCCCAGTTCGTCGTTGAGGTAGTCGAGCACCTCGATGACGGTCTGTGGGGTGTCGGTGTTGAAGAAGGTGGTGTTGCTGGTGACCCGGAAGCCGCGCCGTTTGGCGTCCCGGACGGCGGCCACCGCGGCGTCGAAGACGCCGTCCTTGCAGACCGCCGCGTCGTGCCGCTCCCGCAGCCCGTCGATGTGCACGGTGAACGCGAAGTACGGCGAGGGGCGGAATTTGTCGATGTGTTTCGGCATCAGGACGGCGTTGGTGCACAGGAAGACGAACTTCTTGCGCCGTACCAGCTCGGCGACGAGAGTGTCGATCTGCGGGTGCATGAGCGGCTCGCCGCCGGCGATGGAGACCATCGGCGCACCGCACTCCTGCACGGCGGCGAGGGCCTGCTCCACCGGCATCCGGCGCTTCAGCAGGTCCGCCGGCTGCTGGATCTTGCCACAGCCCGCGCATTTGAGGTTGCAGGCGAACAGCGGCTCCAGTTCGAGCAGCAGCGGGAACTTCTTGCGTCCGCGCATCTTCTGTTCCATTAGGTAGCCGGCGATCCGCAGGCTCTGGCGCAACGGCATGCTCATGGCTGACGTACCTCCTTCGGCAGGGTGAAAGCGACGTCCTCGATGGTCGTGGTGTGCTCGCTCACCTCCCCCGCCCCGAGCGCGGTGAGCGCGGCGACGACCTCGTCGACCAGCGCAGGCGGCGCCGAGGCGCCGGCGGAGACGCCGATCGTCGCGGCACCGGCGAGCCAGCGCAGGTCCACCTGGCTGACGTCGTCGACCAGGTACGCCCGCGCGCCGGCCCGCTCGGCCACCTCGACCAGCCGGCGCGAGTTCGAGGAGTTGCCCGAGCCGACGACCAGGACGACGTCGGTCCGGGCCGCGACCTCGGTGACGGCCTGTTGGCGGTTGGTGGTGGCGTAGCAGATGTCGTCGGAGCCGGGGCCGCCCAGCGCCGGGAAGCGCTGGCGCAGGGCGTCGACGACCCCGGTCACCTCGTCGGTCGCGAGGGTGGTCTGGACCAGGTAGGACACTCGGGCCGGGTCGTCCACCCACACGGTCTCGGCCGTGGCGGGGTCGGGTACCAGGCGGATCCGCCCGGGCGCCTCGCCGAGCGTGCCGTCGGTCTCCTCGTGGCCGGCATGCCCGATCAGCAGCACGGTGTCGCCCCGGCCGGCGAACCGGCGTGCCTCGGCGTGCACCTTCGCCACCAGTGGACAGGTGGCGTCGATCACCGGCAGGCGCCGCTCGGCGGCCTCCTGCCGCACTGCGGGGGCCACCCCGTGGGCGGAGAAGACGGTGACGCCGCCGTCCGGCACCTCGTCGAGTTCGTCCACGAAGACCGCGCCGCGGGCCCGCAGGTCGGCCACGACCCGGGCGTTGTGCACGATCTGCTTGCGGACGTAGACCGGTGGGCCGTGCTGTCGTAGTGCCTGCTCCACCACCGCGATCGCCCGCTCCACGCCGGCGCAGAAGGAGCGGGGCGAGGCCAGCACGACCTGCCGCAGGCTGCCCGCCGCGGCCCACTCGGCCAGCGCCGACGCCACGGCGGGCAGCACGGCCAGCGCGGTGCGGATCCGGCGGAGCGTGGCCGGCCGGTACAGCGACCCGGCCGCCGTGTCGGCGACCACCCGGACGCAGGCCGCCGGCCGGTCGCCACGGCCGGCCAGCAGCCACGCGGATTCGCAGTCGGCGACCAGCGCGCCGGTCGCGGCCAGCCGGGTCCGGTCCGCGCCGTCGACCAGCCGGTCGGTGCTGAGTACGGGGCCGACGTGCACCCGCAACCCGCGCCGGCGCAGGGCGGCGGCGAGCATGGGGGCGTCGGGCAGCAGCACCCGCGGCGAGCCGCCGTGGGTCAGCGGGTCATGTCGCACCTCGCTGGCCACCACGACGTCGCCGCAGGCCAGCCCCGGGGCCAGCCCTCCCCCGATCCCGGCGACGGCGACCGGGGTTCCGCCGGCCGGGCGGCGGGCGGCGGCCGCCCGGGCGCGCCGCGGCCCGACGCCGGTGCGCCGCAGCACCGGTCGTCCGGGCGAGGCGCGGTGGGCCAGACCGCGCCGCAGCGCCGACGCCTCCGCGCGCATCGGCGCGTACAGCGTCCAGGGCGGACTGTCCGTTGGTTCGGTCACGGCAGTGCCTCGGCGTCGAGGCCGGTGGCGCGCGCGTCCAGGATCCGGCCGAGGGCGCTGATCGGGAAGACCAGCCGGTACAGGCCGTAGTTGATGTAGAAGTCGCCGGGAAAGCCGGTGCCGGTGTACTGCGGCTCGTCCCAGCCGCCGTCCGGCCGCTGGGTGTCGACCAGCCAGCGGACCCCGCGGGTGGCGGCCTCCCCCGACCCGTGTCCGGCGGCGTGCAGCGCGAGCAGCGCCCACGCGGTCTGGGAGGCGGTGGATTCACCGCACCCGATCCAGGCCGGGTCCCGGTAGGAGCGCAGGTCCTCGCCCCACCCGCCGTCGGGATTCTGGTGCGAGAGCAGCCAGTCGACGGCTCGGCGGATCGCCGGGTGCCCGGGCCGCAGGCCGGCGGCCACCAGGGCCGGCACCACCGCTCCGGTGCCGTAGACGTGGTTGGCTCCCCAGCGACCGAACCAGGACCCGTCCGGCTCCTGTGTCCGCAGCAGCCAGGCCACGCCGCGCCGCACCGGCACCGTGTCGGCGAAGTTCTCCGCCGCCAGCGCCTCGACGATGTGCGCGGTCACGTCGGCGCTGGGTGGGTCGATGACCTCGCCGAAGTCGCAGAACGGCAGGTCACCGAGCGCCTCGCGGGTGTTGTCGGCGTCGAAGGCGGCCCAGCCGCCGTCGCGGCACTGCATGCCGAGCAGCCAGCGGACGGCCCGCAGCACGGCCGGGTCGGCCGGTACGTCGGTACGCCGCAACGCGATGATCACCTCGGCGGTGTCGTCGGTGTCGGCGTACCCGTCGTTCTCGAACTCGAAGGCCCAGCCGCCGACCGGGGTGTGCGGCCGGCGGACCGCCCAGTCGCCGCGGACCCGGATCTCCTCGTCGAGCAGCCACATGCCGGCCCGCTTCAGGGCGGGATGCCCGGCCGGCAGCCCGGCGTCGGAGAGCGCGGTGACCGCGAGGGCGGTGTCCCAGACCGGTGACTGGCAGGCCTCCAGCCAGCGCAGCGGGCCGTCCGGGCTCGGCTGGCGCACGGTGAACCGGTCCAGCCCGGCCAGGCCGCTGCGCAGGACCGGGTGGTCCAACGGATAGCCGAGCAGGTGCAGCGCCATCAGCGAGTACACCCAGGGCGGCTGGATCCCGCCCCAGGATCCGTCGGCCTCCTGGCGGGCCACGATCCACTCGGCTGCCCGGCGCAGCGCGTTGCGGCGCAGCGGGCCACGGGCGATCCGCTCGTAGCCGGCGGCGAGCCGGTCGAGGCGGTGCAGCACGCCGGGCCGGGACAGTAGCCGGGGCGGTCGCGGTGGCACGGCGGCGACGCGCAGCTCGTCGACGGTGAAGCCGAGGTCCCGCACCGGGCGCAGCGCCCGGACGATGGACAGCGGGACGATGGTCTGGCGGGCCCAGCAGGCGAAGTCGTAGATGTTGAACGGTACCCACGGGGGCAGCAGCACCAGCTCGGGCGGCACGGCGGGCAGCCGGGACCAGGGCCAGTGGCCGAACAGGGCCAGCCAGAAGCGGGTGAAGACGCGGCTGGCGGCCAGCCCGCCGTGCTCGCGGACGAACGCGGCGGCGTTCGCCATGTGCGGCGCTGCGGGCGGGTCACCGGCCAGCCGCAGGGCCAGATACGCCTCGATCGTGGTGGACAGGTCGCCTGGGCCACCGTGGAAAGTGGCCCAGGCGCCGTCGGGCCGCTGCTGGGATCGGATCCAGCGGGCGGACTCGGCGGTCTGTTCGGCGGTACGGATGCCCAGGAACTGCCGTAGCAGGAGATCCTCTGCGTCCATGGTGACGTTGGTGGCCAGGTCCCCCTTCCACCAACCGGCGTCGTCCTGCAGCGCGAGCAGGTGGTCGCGGGCCCGGCGCAGGGCTTCCCGGACTTCGTCGGATGCGGTTTCACCCGCCAGCGGGGCGGTGACGACGGACGCGGTGGGCTTCGGCGAGAGCAGCTCGGTCATCAGTGATCCCGTCCGGTGATGAAGGTGGTGATGTCGGCGAGTTCGCGGCGGACGTGGTCGGGCAGGTCCAGGGCGGCCAGCTCCGCCCGGGCCCGCTCGGTCTCCCGCGCCGCCCGCTGCCGCGTCCACTCACGGGCCCCGGTCGCCTCGATCAGTGCGGTCGCGCGGGCGACGTCCTCGTCGGCCAGCGGTGCCGGCGACCGGTAGAGCTCGGCCAGCGCCCGGCCGGCGCGACCGCCGTCGGTCACCGCCCGCACCACCGGGATGGTGCGTTTGCGGGCGCGCAGGTCCGAGCCGACCGGCTTGCCGGTACGGGAAGGGTCGCCCCAGATGCCGAGCAGGTCGTCGACGAGTTGGAAAGCGAGCCCGAGGTGCAGGCCGAACCGGGACAGCCCGTCGACCAGCCCGGCGGGGCCGCCACAGAGCAGCGCCCCGAGCGCGCACGAACCGGACAGCAGGGCGGCTGTCTTGTCCCCGGCCATGGTCAGGCACTCGTCGAGGGAGACGTCGTCACGGTGTTCGAAGGCCAGGTCGGCGCCCTGTCCACGGATGAGGGCGCGCACGTCCAGGGCGAGTCGCCGCACCGCCGGACCGCCACCGGTGACCTCGGCGAGAGCCTCGTACGCCAGCCCGATCAGGGCGTCCCCGGCGAGGATGGCGCGGCTGACGCCGAACACGGCCCAGGCGGTGGGCCGGTGGCGACGTTCGGTGTCACCGTCCATCACGTCGTCGTGCAGCAGGGAGAAGTTGTGCGCGAGTTCGACCGCGGCGGCGGCCGGCACGCCGGCCTCGGGTTCGGCCCCGGCGGCCTGGGCGGACAGCAGGGCCAGCGCTGGGCGCAGCCCCTTGCCCCGGCAGGCAGCGGGCGACCCGTCGGCGTTCCAGTAGCCCATCTGATAGCCGGCGACCAGCCGGTTACCTGGGTCCAGCCGGTCCAGCAGCACCCGGATCGCCGGTTCCACGTGGGTGTGGATCTGGCTGGTGCTGTGGCTGTGCGCGATGGTCATCGTGCGGCCTCCGTGTGATGTCGGGGCCGGGACGCGAGCTGGCGGGCGACGACGTCCGCGGCCTCCTGGCCGCTGCGCACCGCGCCCTCCATCGTGTCCGGCCAGCCCGTGTCGATCCATGCGCCGGCCAGCACCAGCCCAGGTAGGCGGGTCGTCGTGGCCGGCCGGTACGCGCGGGTGCCGGGTGCCTGCCGGAAGGTGGCCCGCGGCTCCCGGGTGACGAACGCGTCGCGTACCGGGGTGTGCCGCGCGGCGGGGAACAGCGCGGCGAGTGCCGCGCGCTGGGCCGCCACCAGTTCGGCGGCGGGTCGGTCGATCTCGGTGTCGGCGGCCGACAGGGACACCACCACCTGCTGCGTGTCGTCCGGACCGGGCCGAGTGAAGATCCACTGTGCCGGGGACTCCACGGCTGCGGCCATGGTCAGCTCGGTGACCCGCTGGGCGTAGCGCAGGTGCACGTTGATGATCGGCGCCGCGCCGAGCCGGTGCCAGTCGCCGGCGCCGGGCGCGGCGACCGGCGGCACCAGCGCGGCGGCGACCTGGTGCGGCACCGCCAGGACGACGGCGTCCGCGGCGATCTCGCCGGCGGTCAGGCCGACGCGGAAGCCGTGGTCTTCCGGGTGGATCCACCGGACGCGGGACCGGGTGTGCACCCGGGCGCCGAGCTGGTGCAGCAGCCGCCGGGCCGGCACGGCGTGCAGTTCGGTCAGCGGGACCGTGGGGCGGCCGATGTCGCCGGCGTCGGCGGCGTCGAGCAGCCCGGTGCGGAACACGCGGGCTGCCAGGGCAAGCGACGCGTGGGCGCTGGGCAGGTTCAGCGCGGCCACGGTGATCAGATCCCAGAGTCGACGTACGGCCCGCTCGTTCTGGCCGTGCTCGGCGAGCCAGTCGCCGAAGCTGCGGCCGTCGGTCGCCGGCAGGTCGGGGTCGACGTTTCGCAGCGCGGCGGCGGCTCGCACGGCGGCGAGCCGCTCCCCGGGGGTGAGCAGCCGGTAGCCGGCCAGCCCGGGCAGCAGGTGCGCCGGTGCCGGCAGCCGGCGGCGGGCCAGCAGGTGCGGGGCCCGTCCCGGCAGCAGCACCGGCACCGCGAACCGTGGTTGCACGTCGGTGTCGCTGGTGACGCCGAGCCGGTCCAGCAGGCCACGGTAGGCGTGGTAGCAGCGGAGGAAGACGTGCTGGCCGGTGTCGACGGTCAACCCGTCGCGGCGGAAGGAGTAGGTCGCTCCGCCGAGTTCGGGTCGGCTCTCCAGCAGCGTCACCGGTAACCCCTGCTCGGCGAGGCGGATCGCCGCGGCGATGCCGGCCAGGCCGCCCCCGATCACGCAGACGCGGCCGGCTTCGCCCGGCTCCTGCGGGGCGGTCATGTGGAGCGTCCGACGAGCGCGCGGGCGGCCACCCACGCCTTTTCCCGGCCGGGCAGCGACACCCGGCTCCGGGTGACCGCCAGTGGGTCGGCCGCGATCCGGGTGAGCAGGCGGCGGTAGATGCCGGCCATCGCGGCGGTGCAGGCCGCGCTGCGCCGGTCCAGCAGGGGCAGCAGCCGCAGCCCGGTGTCGTACCACTGGGCGGCCCGACGCGCCTGGAAGCGGACGAGCTCGACCAGCCGCTCGGGCGGGTCGGTGAACCGGGTGCCGTCCAGCCGCAGGGTGCAGCCGAACCGGTCCAGGTCCTCGGCCGGCAGGTAGACCCGCCCGTCGACCCGGTCCTCGACCAGGTCGCGCAGGATGTTGGTCAGTTGCAGCGCTACGCCCAGCGCGTCGGCCAGCGGTTCGGCCGGGGTCGGGTCGGCGGCCCCGAACACGCCGAGGGAGAGCCGGCCGATCGAGCCGGCTACGCAGCGGCAGTACCAGTGCAGGTCGTCGAAGGTGGCGTACTCCCGGCCGGTCACGTCGGCGGCGCATCCGTCGATGAGTTCGTCGAAGGCCGCCAGGGGGATCGGCATCCGGAGCGCGGCGTCGCCGAGCGCGGTGAGTACCGGGTCGCCGTCGTCGTTGCCGGGCAACTGGTGCAGCGCCTCCCGGGTACGGGCCAGGTGGTCCAGCTTCTCGTCCGGCGGCAGGGTGCCGTCGCCGATGTCGTCGACGCGCCGGGCCATGGCGTAGATCGCCGACAGGGCGCGGCGTTTCATCGGCGGCAGCAGCCGGATCCCGTACGCGAAGTTGGCGGCCCGGCTGCGGGTGATCTGCTCGCAGCGCCGGTAGGCCGTGTCGACGTCGCAGATCGTCGTCATCCAGCGCTCCTCACAGTGGCGGACAGCCAGCGGCGCAGGATGCGCCGGCCTTCGGGGCGAACGGTGGCCGGCAGCGGATCGTGGTCGGCCGCCGCCAGCGCGTCGAGGGTCGCCCGGCCGCCGGCCAGGTAGCCGCTCACCGCGATCCGGGCCCAGCCGTGCAGGGCCGCCACGAGCGGTGCGCCGGCGTCGAGCCACGCGCTGGCCCGCTCCGCCTCGAACTCGATCAGGTCGCGGAGCTGGCGGCTGGCGGCGGGGCGGGCGAGGTCGGCCTCGGTGACGCCGAACCGGTCCATGTCCTCCGCCGGCAGGTAGATCCGACCCCGGCGGTGGTCCTCGGCCACGTCCTGCAGGTGCTCGACGAGCTGCAACGCTGTGCAGATCCGGTCGGACAGCGCGATCCTGGCCTGTCCCACCTGCTCGAAGGCGTGCAGAACCAGCTCGCCGACCGGGTTGGCCGACAGGGTGCAGTACTCGACCAGCTGGTCGAAGGTGGCGTACCGGGTGACCCGCTGGTCGACCCGGTTCGCCTCGATCAACCGGACGAGCGCGTCGAGGGGCAGCCGGCACTCGGCCACGGTGGGCGCGAGGGCGCGCACCACCGGATGGGTCACCTCGCGGCCGGCGTAGAGGGTCCGCAGCTCGGCCTCGATGTCGTCGAGCGCGGCGAGCCGATCGGTGGTGTCGGGCAGGGGTTCGTCCCCGATGTCGTCGATCTGGCGGGCGTAGGCGTAGATCGCGAGCAGATGGCGGCGGTACCGGCCGGGCAGGACCCGCAGCGCGACCGGAAAGTTCTCCCGCGACCGGGCCTGCTCGACCCGGCCTAGCGCCGCGACGGCCGTGCGTTGGCTCATCAGCATTCCTTCCTGGCCGGGCACGGGGCCGACGGTGTCTGCTCGTCCGGGCAGCGCCCGGTGCAGGACCGCGCGCGGCGATGGGCGGCGCGGGCGGCGCCGGGGGAACGCCGATCCCCGGAGCCAGCGTGAATTCACCTTAACCATGCAGATCGGTGCCAATTCCCTGATTCGCGCCAAATCCCCTGAGCCGAGACGGGCGGGCGACGGCTCGGCTCAGCCGTGGCGGGTGGCAGGACGCAGCGCGACTTGAGCGGGCCCTCCGGCCGCGGGTCGGGCCGCTATGATCTCGGTGGATGCCCATCATGGACGGGGAGGTCGCGGTGGCGGACACGACATCGGGCGTACGCCCAGCACCGGAGCAGTCGCCGTCGGCGCGGATCGACCCGTCCGTGCCACATCCCGCCCGCCGCTACGACTACTGGCTCGGCGGCAAGGACAACTTCGCGGCGGACCGACAGTCCGGCGACGCCGTCGCCGCAGCCTACCCGGCGATCCGGACCACCGTGATTGAAAACCGACGGTTCATGCGGCGGGCCACCCGTCACCTGGCCGAGACGGCCGGCATCCGGCAGTTCCTCGACATCGGCACGGGCATCCCGACCAGCCCCAACATGCACGAGATCGCCCAGCAGATCGCGGCCGACTCGCGGGTCGCCTACGTCGACAACGACCCCATCGTGCTCGCGCACGCCCGCGCCCTGCTGACCAGCGCGCCGGAGGGTGCCACCGCGTACGTCGACGCCGACCTGCGCGACCCGGAGCGGATCCTGAGCCACCCCGACATCCGGGCCACGATCGATCTTGAGCGGCCGGTCGGGCTGATGCTGGTGGCGATCCTGCACTTCCTCACCGACGACGACGATCCCTACGGGATCACTCGTCGGCTGATCGAGGCCCTCCCGTCAAACAGCTACGTGGTGATCTCGCACGCCACCACCGACCTGGTGCCACGCGAGGTCGCCGCCACCGCGGCGCCGGTCACCACGACCAGCATGATCGACATGGCCTTCCGGACCAGGGACGAGTTCGCCGCGTTCTTCGACGGCCTGGAACTCGTTCCGCCGGGCATCAGCCCCGTCACCGAATGGCGCCCGGACGGTCCGCCCGAGCGCCGGACGCCCGCCGCGCAGGCCTCCATGTACGCGGCCGTCGCCCGCAAGCCCTGAGTCGACGCCTTCGGGCGCCTCATGATCACCATGCAGGCGGTGACGCGATCCCGGCAGCCACCGAGTCTCGAAATTGGGCCTTGAATACGGGGGGGTAGTGCTTGCCCTTTTGAAGACGGCCCAAAAGTGAGATGCCGCTGAGGCATGAATATGCCGCAGCGGCATATCGGCCTCAAGGAGGGTGCCCCCTCGCCCGCGCCACGCCGGTGTCGCTACCCATGTCAGCGGCGGCGCTGCAGCGCGCCCGCCGGCGCGTTCGGCGGTGCGGATCGCCGCCGTGCGCCGTTGATGGCATGTCGAGGACGGGCGCCGGGCTCCGTCCTGGGTGACGGGACGTCAGGCTGCGCTGCGGCGAACGCAGGGCAGCGACCGTAGGAGACCAGAATGCGGAAGTTGATCGCAAACGAGTGGATGACACTGGACGGGGTGGTGCAGGCCCCCAGCTACGCCGATGAAGATGTGACCGGTGGTTTCCGGCACGGTGGCTGGCATGCCCGCTACTTTGATGATCTGTCCATGAACTGGGTGATCGAGAACGTGCGCGGCGCGGGCGGTTACCTGCTGGGGCGCGGCACGTACGAGATCTTCGCCGCGCACTGGCCGGACGCGCCACAGGACCAGCAGGTGCTCGCCGAGCCGCTCAACGCGTTGCCGAAGTATGTCGCCTCGACGACGCTCGACGAGCCGCTCGGCTGGCAGAATTCGACGCTGCTGCGCGGCGACATCGGTACGGCCGTGCGCGCGTTGAAGGCGGAGCAGGGCAAGGACCTGCATATCATTGGCAGCCCCGTACTGCTCCAGAGTCTGCTGGGCCTGGGCCTCGTGGATGAACTCCGGCTGATGATCGATCCGTTGGTGGTGGGCGGGGGTAAGCGACTGTTCCGCGACGACGGCGCGCGCCGCCCGCTGCGGTTGGTCGAAAGCCAGGTGACCAGCACGGGAGCGATCATCGCGACGTACGCGGCGGCGGGTGGCTGACCACCTGGACGATGTCGAGAAGCCGTGCCCGGTTCCGTCCCCCCTGTGGCGGCGGCGCGATGGCTGCCGCGTGATACGAGGAGTGAAGATGCCGAAGTACCTTCTGCTCAAGAATTACCAGGGTGGCCCGGAGCATCACCCGAACTTCGTGCCGATGAGCGAGTGGACCGAGGACGAAATCACCGCGCACATGGCGTTCCAACGGCACGTGGGCGAGATGCTGCGCCAGCAGGGCGAGTTCGTCGACGTGCAGGCGCTGAATCCGGACGTGACCTACGTTCGCTATGGCGGGCCGGATGCGGCGCCGGTGACCACCGATGGCCCGTTTCCGGAGACCAGGGAACTCGCCGCGGGCTGGTTCATGATCGACGTTGAGTCTGAAACACGGGCGCACGAGGTCGCGGCCTACCTGTCGTCCGCGCCGGGCAAGGGCGGGCAGCCGATCCACGAGTGGATCGAGGTGCGGCCGGTGATGAGCGGCGCACCCGCCGCCATGGAGTGAACGAGCGCATCGTCCGCGTCCTGGCGCCGCAGGTGCTCGGCATCCTCGTCCGTCGCGGCAACGACTTCGCGGCGGCCGAGGATGCCGTGCAGGAGGCGCTGTTGCAGGCGCACCGGTCGTGGGGTGACGCGCCCCCCGACGACGCGAAGGGCTGGTTGCTCACGGTCGCGGGCCGCAAACTGCTGGATACGCGGCGCTCCGAGGCGGCACGACGCCGGCGCGAGGACGCCTCGCCCTCGAGTCCGAACCCGGACCGGCCGCACAAGCCGACGACACGCTGTTGCTGCTGTTCCTGTGCTGCTACCCGGCGCTGAGCCCCGCGTCGGCGATCGCGCTGACGCTGCGCGCCGTCGGCGGGCTGACCACCAGGCAGATCGCCGACGCGTTCCTGGTTCCGGAGCCGACCATGGCACAACGCATCAGCCGCGCGAAGCGGACGATCAGCGGCCAGCCGTTCGCTCAGCCCGGTGACGTCGCGGTCGTGCTGCGGGTGCTGTACCTGATGTTCAACGAGGGGCACGCTGGCCGCGTCGACCTGTCCGCCGAAGCCATCCGCCTCACCCGCCAACTGGTCCTCGCGTGCGGCGAACCCGAGGTTGCCGGGCTGCTGGCGCTGATGCTGTTGCACCACGCCCGCCGCGACGCGCGCAGCGACGAGCATGGCACGCTCATCCCCTTGGACAAACAGGACCGCGCCCGATGGCGCCTGACCGAGATCGCCGAAGGCGTGCGGATCCTGCAGGCGGCGCTGGCCCGCGACCGGCGCGGCGAGTACCAGATCCAGGCCGCTATCGCCGCCCTGCACGACGACGCCCGCATCGCCGCGGAAACCGACTGGCCGCAGATCCTCGCCTGGTACGACGAACTCCTCGAACTCACCGACAATCCGATGGCCGCGCTCAGCCGCGCGATCGCGGTCGGCGAGGTCGACGGTCCCCTTGCCGGGCTGCGCGCCGTCGAGGAGATCGCGGCGCGGCTCGGCGATCATCACCGGCTCGACGCGGTGCGTGCCCGCCTGCATGAACGGGCCGGACACCCCGACGCCGCCGCCGAGCACTATGCTCGCGCGGCCGCCCGGGCGCGCAGCATCGCCGAACGGGACTACCTCGCCCGGCAAGCGGCCCGGTTGCACCATCGGTGATCGCCGCGAGCACCCTCTGACGGTTGTCGCGACCAGCATTGAAAGAATCTGGTAAATATTGACGTCTGTCATCGGCGCGGACAGAATCACGGCACCCCATGATTCCCCTGGGAGGTGCCATGACCCGTCCCCGCCTGCCGGTCCTCCGAGCGGCTACCCGAATGGCCGCGATCGCCGCCACCACCGCCGGTGTTCTTCTCGCCTTCACCCAGCCCGCCAGCGCCGCCGTGCCCACCGGACGCTACGTCGCGCTGGGCGACTCGTACACCGCCGGTCCGCTCATTCCCACGCAGGTCGACCTGAACTGCCTGCGCTCCAACCGCAACTACCCAACCCTCGTCGCCGCATCCGCCGGCTCCTCGTCGTTCGCCGACGTCAGCTGCTCCGGGGCCACCACCAACGACATCCTCAACAGCGGCAGCGGTCAGCTGGGCATCTCCGTACCGCCGCAGCTCGCTGCGGTGACCTCCAGCACCGCTCTGGTCACCGTGCAGATCGGTGGCAACGACATCGGCTTCTCCAGCATCATCAGCGACTGCGCGCAGGCCAGCTTGAGCAGCCCGCTCGGGTCGCCGTGCAAGAACAAGTACACCGCCGGAGGCACCGACCAACTACAGGCCAGGATCAACGCCGCCGCCCCGAAGGTGACCGCCGTGCTGCAGGCGGTTCATGCGGCCGCCCCGGGCGCGAGGGTCGCGGTGATCGGGTACCCGGCGATCCTGCCGGACAGCGGCTACGGCTGCTGGCCCGTGGTCCCGATCGCCTATCAGGACGTGCCGTACCTGCGCGCCGTCGAGAAGTCGTTGAACGCGATGCTCGCCAGTACCGCGGCCGCCAACAACGCCACCTACGCCGACGTGTACACGCCATCGATCGGCCGCGACGCATGCCAGAGCAGCGGAACCCGGTGGATCGAAGGGCTGATCCCCCAGAACTCGGCCGCCCCGTTCCACCCGAACGCCACCGGCGAGCAGGGCATGGCCAACGCCGTACTGGCCAAGCTGAACAGCTGACGCCGGCCGCATCTCCACATAGGTCGCCTCAGGCATCTCCCTGGGGACTTTTGGTGGGCACCGCTGGGCATCGCGGCTGGTAGCGTACTCGGCGCTCATCGATCAAGTCAGTGACACCAACGTGGGGAGCAGGAGTGGTTGGTTCGCAGGAAGACATCCGCCGAGCGTCGAGCGCCGACGCCGCGCTCGTAGGGATGGTCATGGCTGAAGCGTTCATGCGTGACCCGGTCAGCGAATGGATCTTCCCGGACGAGGAGCATCGGGCGGAGGCGCATCCCGCGTTCTTCGGAGAGTTCGTCGGTCTCGTTCTTGAGGCGGGAGAGGTCTATCTGGCCGGCGAGGGGGCGGGCGTCACCCTGTGGCTGCCCGCCGACGGCAGCGATGAGCCCGACGAGGGACCGGATCTGCTGCAGGCCTTGGAAGCCGCTGTCGGCGCGGACGCGGCGAAGCGGTTCGCGGTCCTCGACGGGCTGATGGCGGCCAACCACCCGAGCGAGCCGCACTGGTATCTACCGTTCATCGCGGTGCACCCCGACCAGCACAGCAAGGGGGTGGGTTCGGCCCTGCTGCGGCACAAGCTCGCCCAGCTCGACGAGGCCGGCTCGGCTGCCTACCTGGAGGCGAGCTCGCCGCGTAACGCGGCGCTCTACAAGCGGCACGGTTTCGCGGCCAGTTCGTCTACTCTCGACCTTCCGGACGGTCCGAGCCTCTACCCGATGTGGCGGAACCCGGCCTGATCAGCGGCGCCTGCCCCGCTGCGGCGGGGCAGGCGCGCTCAGCGCCGGATGCTGACGGTGGACGCGTCGAGCGCGGCGACGACGGCTCCGAGCAGGCTCTGCAACACCCCCGGCAGCAGCTTTCCGCACTCCCGCATCCGTGCGCTCACCTGCGAGTCGAAGACGTTGGGACCCAGATTCACCGGCTCGATGAGAGCCGCCAGCAGGAGCGTCTCCACGTCGAGGTCAGTGCTGGGCTGACGCATCAGCATCGCGGTCAACCGCACCCTCGGCGAGGCGGCCTGGTTGGGATCGACCGCGGGCCAGCGGACCGATCGGCCGAGCAGCCGGCCCTGCTCCCGCCGCACCACACCGGCGGTCGCCAGCCGGGTGCCGACCCGCTCGCAGATGTTCAGGTGATCCCGCAGATACCGGATCCACAACCGGATCGGGTGGGCGCCCTCCCGTCGCATGATCTCGGTGATCAGCAGATCGGTCAGCGGCTCCTGCCACAAACGTCCGTCGATCGCGACGATCCTGCCGTCCTCCACGGCGATCCGGCGCTCGAACATCAGCTCGGCGAGCGCGGCCCCGGCGAGTGCGCACTCGAGCCGGTCGGAGGCCCCGTGCGGCTTGCCGGAAAACTCGTCATGGCCGATGAGGAACAACGCGTCGGCCAGCCGGTACGTCGGGGGTGCGCCGGAGTAGGTCATAGTCCATCCTCAGCAGACGGCCGTGATCGTCGACACGGCACGGTACGGCATGACCACGCGCAGTTCAATTCGGACGATCGTTCCGTCATCAGGTGATCAACGAGAAGCGGGGTTGTGACGATCCGTGATCACCAATACTCTGCTCCCGGCTCTTCTAACACGGGCTTCAACCCCTTCCCACGCCCTGGAGAAGTCTTGTCGGCTGATTCGTTCTTTTCTGATAGTGGTCTGCGCCGTGGTCGCCTGGGCACGGCGCACCTGGTGTTCTTCACCGTCGCGGCCTCCGCGCCGTTGACCGTGCTCGGTGGTGGTGTCACCACCATGTTCGCCGTGAGCGGCAACGTCGGCGCGGCGCTGGGATACGTGCTCCTCGCCGCAGTGTTGGCGGTGTTCGCCACCGGCTACGCGGCGATGAGCCGCTACGTGGCCAACGCCGGCGCCTTCTACGCGTACATCGCGAACGGCCTCGGCCGGGCCGGCGGGGTGGCCGGCTCGGCGGTCGCTCTCGCGGCGTACAACGCGATCCAGATCGGTCTCTACGGTCTGATCGGCGCCATCCTCCAGGACTTCTTCGCCGACAAGGCGGGTCTGGATCTGGCCTGGTGGGTCTGGGCCCTGCTCGCCTGGGTCTTCGTCGGTCTGCTCGGCATCCTGCGGATCGACCTGAACGCCACGGTGCTGGCGGTCCTGCTCGGCCTTGAGTGCGTGGTCGTGCTGATCTTCGACGCGGTCTCCCTCACCCACCCGGCGGAGGGCACGGTCAGCTTCGCCGGCATCGATCCAGGCAATCTGTTCACCACCGGCTTCGGCGCGGTGCTGGCGTTCACGATCGCCTCGTTCACCGGCTTCGAGAGCGGCGCCATCTACAGCGAGGAGGTCAAGGATCCGCGGCGGACGGTGGCCCGGGCCACCTACCTCGCGGTCGCCTTCACCGGCCTGTTCTACGCCGCCTCCGCCTGGGCGCTAAGCGTGCTGACCGGCCCGGAGAACGCGGCCCAGGCCTCCGCGGATGCAGGCCCGGGCGTCGTCTTCGGCGCGCTTGAGCAGTACGCGGGCACGGCGGTCGCCGACATCGCGAACGTCCTGTTCATCACCTCGGTGCTGGCGGCGCTGCTCTCCTTCCACAATGGTGTCGCGCGGTACCTCTTCGCGCTGGGCCGCGAGCGGGTTCTGCCGCGCTTCCTCGCCGCGACCTCGGCCCGCAGCGGTGCACCCCTTGCCGGCTCGCTCGTGCAGAGCGCGCTCGCGGTGGTGGTCTTCCTGATCTTCGCGATGGCAGGCCGGGACCCCATCGTCGACCTGTTCACCTGGCTGTCCGGCGCGGCGGCGGTCGGCGTCGTGCTGCTGATGACGCTGACCTCCGCCTCCGTGGTCGGGTTCTTCCACGGCCGGCCTGGTCCGGAGACCATCTGGCAGCGGCTGCTCGCGCCGGTGCTCGGCACGATCATGCTCGGCGTCGTGCTGGTGGTGCTGGTGTTCAACTTCGACGCTCTGCTCGACCCTGAGAACCCGAGCTACCTGAAGTGGCTGTTGCCGGCGTTCCCGGTGCTCGCCGGGGTGATCGGCCTCATCTGGGGCATCGCCCTGAAGTCGATCCGCCCCGAGGCGTACGCCCGGATCGGGCGGGTCGCGGAGGACGGGCTGCACGAGCCGGGCCTGCACCCGGCGCCGGCGCCGGAACCCGAGCGGTGGTCACACGCCGGTCACCGGTAACGGCCGCCCCGGTTCCACCCACGACGGCCCGCCTGGCTGCCTCAGGCGGGCCGTCGTGTCAGGTCGGGAGCGGAACGTGTCGGATGCTCGCCGGCTGCGCTCAGACCGTGGCCGATGCGCGGCGTGCCAGCCACAGGCGGTGGGCGAACAGCAGGGCGTAGCCGGCGAGGACCGCGCCGAGCACGGCCAGCGCGCCGGTGCTGGCGGAGCGTCGGATCGCATCCAGGACTACGCCGAGCATGGCCGCCGCGACGATCAGGGAGACGTGGTTGGAGGCCCAGAACACCACCGGTGTCATCCGAACAGGGTCGAGGTCGCGCATCGCCCCACGGCGGAGCTGGATGACGAGCCAGACCGACAGGGGCGCGGTGGCGGCCATCGCCGCCCACACCAGCCACGGCACCCAGCCGAGCAGCGCGAAAGTGGTGACCATCCCGTACGCGAGCGGTTGCGCCGCGATGATCAGCCGCACCGCCGGCCGGTAGCCGAGGATGACCGGCAGCGTGCGCTTGCCGACCGTGGCGTCGGATCGGCGGTCTCCCAGGTTCATCACCATCATCCGCGCCACCTGCAGCACGGCGGTGGGCGTCAGCACGGCCACCAGCAGCCACGGCACGGTGCCCGCTTGGAGCACCACCGCGACGGCGGGCCACAGGCCGTTGAGGATCGCGGCGACCGTGAGCTCGCCTGCGCCCCGATAGTTGAGTCGCCCCGGTGGCGCGGTGTAGAACCAGGCCAGCACCACGGCCGTGGCGGCCAGCAGGCGTGCCGGCAGCGACGGCATGGCCGCCACCATCAACGTCGACAGGCCGAACAGGACGAACCCGGCACCGAGCGACACCACCGGCGCGACCATGCCGTCCACCAGCGCCCGGCTGCCCCCGGTCCAGGGCGTGAAGAAGACGTTCGCCCGGTCGGCCTCCAGGTCGAAGTACTCGTTGCAGAAGTGCGTCATGAGGTGGACCGTCCACGCGAACAGTTGCGCGACGGCGTACCAGGTGAGGTTGATCGGGTGGCCCTGATGCACCGACACGGCCACGGCGAGCCCCACCGGCAGGAGGTTGTAGAGCAGGAAGCGGAGCCGGGCCAGGCGGAGCAACCCCCGCCACTGACGAGGGACACGCTCGGGGGTGGCCCCGGCGACGGCAGGTCGGGGTCGTGGAACAAGGCGAGGTCCCCGCATCGCAGCCACCGGCAACGCCTCCCCGTAGTCGGACCGTCACCGAATCTATCCGCCGGGCGGCGGGAACGACAGATCGTGTCGGGTACGCGCCTGCACGCGGTCCACCGAGGGGACCGCGCTCACCGGCTCGGCGGCTCCGGCGGCAGGTGGCGGGCGAGCAGTTGGGCGAGGTGCTCCCCGGACCGGTCGGCGAGCGTGTCGAGCTGGGTGCGGCAGCTGAATCCGTCGGCGAGCACGACGGCATCGGACGCCGCGCCGCGTACCGCGGGCAGCAGGTCGTGCTCCGCGACGGCGACCGACACCTCGTGGTGGCCCCGCTCGACCCCGAAGTTGCCGGCGAGGCCGCAGCAGCCGCCGAGTCGCTGGACCTCGACGCCGGCCCGCTTCAGCAGCGCCGCGTCGGCGTCCCAGCCCATCACCGCGTGATGGTGGCAGTGCGGCTGGGCGACGGCGGTGGCCCCGGACAGGTCCGGCGGCGTCCAGTCGCTGGTGGTCGCCAGCAGTTCGGCCAGCGTACGGGTGGCCGCCGCCACCTGCGCGGCGGCGTCGGCGTCCGGGCCGTCGAGAAGTTCGAGGGCGTCGGAGCGCAGCACCGCCGTACAGGATGGTTCCAGGCCGACCACCGTGGCGCCGGCCCGCACGTACGGGGCCAACGCGGCGACGGTGGCCCGGACCTGCCGGCGGGCGCCGTCGAGCTGGCCGGTGGAGATCCAGGTCAACCCGCAGCAGACCGGCTTCTCGGTCACGCGTACCCGGTAGCCGGCCTGCTCCAGCACCGCCACGGCGGCCCGCCCGACCTCGGGTGAGAAGGCGTCGGTGAAGGTGTCGACGAACAGCACCACGTCTCCGTGGCGTCCCGGCGGGGACGGCCGGTCGCGCCGGGCGAACCAGCGGCGGAAGGTCGTGGTGGCGAAGGTCGGCAGCGTACGCCGGGCGTCAACGCCGGCGGACCAGGTGATGAGCGGGTGCAGCACGGTCGAACGCATCATCGCGTTGACCACGCGGGTCACCGCCGGCACCCAACCGGCCAGTCGCGCCCAGCGCGGCAGCCAGCCGAGGACGTAGTGCGACCGGGGACGCAGCCGCCGGCGGTAGCGCTGGTGCAGCGCCTCGGCCTTGTAGGCGGCCATGTCCACCCCGGTGGGGCAGTCGGCGGAGCAGCCCTTGCAGGACAGGCAGAGGTCCAGCGCGTCGTGCAGCGCGGCGGAGCGCCAGCCGTCCGGGCCGAGCCGTCCGGAGACCACGTCCTGCAGCACCCGGGCCCGGCCCCGGGTGGAGTCCTTCTCGTCCCGGGTGGCCAGGAACGACGGGCACATCACGCCGCCGGACCCGGTGTTGTCGGCGCGGCACTTGCCGACGCCGGTGCAGCGGTGCACGGCCATCGACAGGTCGCCCCGGTCGTGCCGGTAGGCGAGCCCGAGGCCGGGCAGCTCGGTGCGGCGCAGCGGCGGCGCGGCGGCGACCCGCACGTCGGCGTCCAGCGGCGCCGGCCGGACGATGACGCCCGGGTTGAGCACGTCGTGCGGGTCGAAGACCGCCTTGACCCGCTCGAACAGCGTGATCGCGTCGGGCGAGTACATCAGCGGCAGCAGTTCGCCGCGGGCCCGCCCGTCCCCGTGCTCACCGGACATCGACCCGCCGTGGCGGGCGGCCAGCTCGCCGGCCGCGTAGAGGAAGTCCTTGAAGACCTTCGTGCCGTCGGGGGCGTCCAGGGGGAAGTCGATGCGGATGTGCACACAGCCGTCGCCGAAGTGCCCGTACGGCAGCCCGGTCAGCCGGTAGTCGGTCATCAGCGCCTCGAACTCGCGCAGGTACGCGCCGAGCTTCTCGGGCGGTACGGCGGCGTCCTCCCACCCGGCGTGGGCGGGCGCGCCGGCGGGCGTACGGCCGGACAGCCCGGCCCCGTCCTCCCGGATGCGCCAGAGGGCCGCCGCGTGGGTCGGGTCGGTGACCACCATCGCGTCGAGCGCGCCGGCCCCGGCGGCCAGGCGCCGCGCCGCGTCCAGCACCGCGGACCGCTCGTCACCCGCCAACTCCACCAGCAGCCAGCCGTCGCCACGGGGCAGGTCGGGCACCACGGCGGCACCCCGACGCGCGCGGACGACGTCCACGATCCGCCCGTCCAGGCCCTCACAGGCGATCGGCGCGTACGGCAGGATGGCCGGCACCGCGTCCGCGGCCTCCGCCATGGACGGGTAACCGAGCGCCACCAGGACGCGGACGGGGGCGTCTTGGACCAGGCGGACCCGGGCCGCGAGGGTGAGGGCCAGGGTGCCCTCGGAGCCGACGAGCGCGCGGGCCACGTCGAAGCCGTGCTCGGGCAGCAGATGCTCGAGGGAGTATCCGGAGACCTGGCGGCCGAACCGGCCGAGCTCGGTCCGGATGGTGGCCAGGTTTCCCCGGACCAACTGCCGCAGGTCGGTCAGCAGCGGCGAGTCCTCGGTGGCCCCGTCGATCGCGCCGAGGCGCAGGCGCTCGCCGGTGCCGGCCACCACGTCGAGGCCGAGAACGTTGTCGCTGGTGCGGCCGTACCCCAGGGCCCGGGACCCGCAGGCGTTGTTGCCGATCATCCCGCCCAGGGTGGCCCGGTTGTGGGTCGACGGGTCGGGGCCGAACCGCAGGCCGTACGGCGCCGCCGCCCGTTGCAGGCTCGACTGCACGACACCCGGTTCGACCAGCGCGGTCCGCGTCTCCGGGTCGATCTCCAGCACCCGGTCGAGGTGCCGGCTGGTGTCCACCACGATGCCGGGTCCGACCGCGTTGCCGGCGATCGAGGTGCCGGCGCCGCGCATCGTCACCGCGACCTGGTGCTCCGTGGCGACGGCCAGCACGGCGAGCACCTCGTCGACGTGCCGGGGCAGGACGACCACCTGCGGCGAGATCCGGTACAGCGACGCGTCGGAGGAGTAGAGCGAACGGCGCAGGGGCGAGTCGTCGACCTCGGCGACGCCGGCGCGGTGCAGCGCGCCGACCAGGTCGCGGGTGGCCGCCGGCGCGTCGATCGAACCCGTACCCATCACTACCCCCGTTCGGTTACTGCGGACAGCGCCCGCTCCACCACGTGCTCGGCGATGGCCAGCGAGGACGTCGCCGCGGGCGAGGGGGCGTTGCGTACGGCGACGATCCGCCCCATGATCTCGATGCGGAAGTCGTCGACCAGGTCACCGCGCCGGTCCACGGCCTGGGCGCGGACACCGGCCGGGGCGCGGACCAGGTCGGCGGCGGTCAGCTCGGGCACGTAGTGCCGCGCGGCGGCGACGAACCGGCCCTTGAGCACCGACCCGAGCATCTCCTGCACCCCGGTGCGCCAGTGCCGGGCGGCCAGCCGCGCGAACCCCGGGTAGCCCAGCGTCGGGAGCAGGTCGCCGAGGCGGACGTCCCGGCGACGGTAGCCCTCGCGGGCCAGGGCGAGCACGGCGTTGGGGCCGACGTCGACGGTGCCGTCGACCCGGCGGGTGAGGTGGACGCCGAGGAACGGGTACCGCGGGTCGGGTACCGGGTAGATCAGCCCCCGCACCAGCGACGACCGTTCCGGCCGCAGCCGGTAGTACTCGCCGCGGAACGGCAGGATCCGCGGCGCGGAGTCCCCGCCGGCCAGCGCGGCCAGCCGGTCGACGTGCAGCCCGGCGCAGAGGATGACCTGCTCGGCCACCACGCTCTGCCCGGTCGTCGCGAGCACCACCTGCTCGCCGCGCCGGGTGAATCCGGTGACGGCGGTGTCCAGCCGGACCTCGCCGCCGAGCCGGGCCACGTCGGCGGCGAGGGAGCGGGCGACCTGACCGAAGTCGACCACGGCGGTGTGCGGCGAGAGCAGGGCGGCCCGGCCCCGCGCGTGCGGCTCCCGCTCCCGCAGACCGTCCGGGCCCAGCAGCCGTACGCCGGGCACGCCGTTGGCCTGCGCCCGCGCGAACAGGTCTACGAGCCGGGCCTTCTCCGTCGCGTCCCGCGCGACGATGACCTTGCCCAGCTCCTGGTAGGCGATGTCGTGCTCGGCGGTGTACTCGCGCAGCAGCGCGACCCCGCGCCGGCACAGCGTCGCCTTCAGCGACCCCGGCTGGTAGTAGACGCCGGCGTGCACGACGCCGCTGTTGTGGCCGGTCTGGTGCAGGCCGACCTGGTGTTCCTTCTCGAGCACGACGACGGAACTACCGGGGCGACGGATCAGCAGTTCCCGGGCGACCGCCAACCCGACGATGCCCGCCCCGACGACGACGTGGGTCATGACACCGCCTCCTGGTCCGTCGCCGGCAGGTGCAACCGCCCGTCCCGGCGCACCGGCAGGCCCGGGTCGTCCCCGCCGACCGCGTCGCGCAGCTCGGCGGGCAGCAGCGCAGCCGGCCAGTTCTGCAGCGCCGACGGGCGCAGCCAGCGCCGGATCGCGGTGGCGCCCACGCTGGTGGTGCCGGAGGCGGTGGAGGCGGGGTAGCCGCCGCCGTGATGGGTCGCCCAGCCCACCCGCAGCCCGCTGGTCGGCTGGTTCCACACCACCCGCCCGGCCCGGTCGACCAGCGCGGGCAGCACGTCGCGGGCGTCGGGCAGGTCGTCGTCGGTGGCGTACACCCCGGCCACCAGGGAGGACGGCAGCGCGGCCAGGGCGGTACGCAGCTCCGCCACGGACCGGTAGCGCACCAGGACCGCGTACGGGCCGAAGCACTCCTGCAGCAGGTCCGCGTTGGCCTCGGCGAGCAGGCCCGCCACGGTGGTGGCGAGCAGCACCGGGGGCACCGGAACGCGCTCACCGTCGCCGGCCGCGACGCCGTCGCCGCAGCCGACCTCGACACCGTCCAGCGCCGCCCGCTTCGCGGTGCCGGCCAGGTACGCGGCGGTGATCGACGCGTTGAGCAGCACCGGGTGCGGGGCCGTCGCCATCCGCTGGCGCAGCCGCTCGGCGAGCTGGTCCGCGTCGTCGGGCAGGAAGATCAGGCCGGCCTTGGTGCAGACCTGACCGCCACGGGTGAGCATCGAGGTGACGAGCGGCTCGATCACCGCTTCCGGGGTCCGGGCAGCATGCGGCAGCACGACAGCCGGGTTGACGCTGCCCAGCTCGCCGTAGAACGGGATCGGCTCGGGGCGCGCGGCGCACAGGTCGAACAGGGCCCGTCCGCCGCCGACCGATCCGGTGAACCCGACGGCCGTGACGGCCGGATGCGTGACGAGCTGCCCGCCGGCCTCGAACCCGCTGACCATGCCGATCACGTCCGGGCTGAACCCGGCCGCCACGGCCGCCGTACGCAGGGCGGTCAGCACGGCCCGGCAGGTACGCGGGTGCGAGGGGTGCTCCTTGGCCACGACGGGACACCCGGCGGCGAGCGCCGAGGCGGTGTCCCCGCCAGCGACGCCGTACGCGAAGGGAAAGTTGCTGGCGCCGAAGACCCCGACCGGCCCCAGCGGCCGCAACCAGCGCAGCACGTCGCCGGCCGGGGCGGTGTCGACGGTCGTCTCCAGGTACGAGCCCTCCCGCACCACGTCGGCGAACATCCGCAGCTGGTCGGCGGTGCGGGTCACCTCCGCGTCGAGCACGTCCGGCGCGAGAGCGGTCTCCGCCGCGGCGGTGGCCACCAGTTCGGCGCGGGACCGGTCCAGGTGCGCGGCCATCGTCTCCAGCAGCTGGGCGCGCTGCTCGCGTCCGGCGTCGGCGAACTCGGGCGCCGCCCGGCGGGCGCGCTCGACGACGTCCGCGACCTCGCCGAGCCCGTCATCGTAGGTTCGCGTCATGACGAAACCCCCATCCTGTCCTCGGGGTGTCGGTCGGCCGGTGCCGTCAGGGCCAGCACCTGCTCCCGGGTGGGCATGGCCGCCTGCGCGCCGGCCGCGGTCACGCTGATCGCCGCCGCCCGCACGGCGAACGCGGCGGCGTCGACCAGCGGGCGCCCGTCGGCGAGGGCGTCGGCGAGGGCGCCGCAGAAGCAGTCCCCCGCGCCGGTGGTGTCCACGGCGGTGACCGCGGGCGGTGCGAGATGGCGGACGGTGTCGCCGTCGACGACCAGGGCGCCGTCGCCGCCCAGGGTCACCACCACCGCGGCGCAGGGCAGCCTTCGGGCCAGCGTCGCGACCTCGTCCACCGTGGCCGGCAGCTGGGCGCCGCACAGCTGGGCCAGCTCGCCCCGGTTCGGGACCAGCACGTCCACCCGGCGCAGCAGCTCCGGTGGCAGCGGTGCGGCCGGCGCCGGGTTGAGCACGAAGGTGCCGCGGGTGACGGACGCGGCGGCCAGCACGGCGTCGACGGGGATCTCCAGCTGCGCCAGGACCACCTTCGCCTCGGCCAGCTCCGCGTGCGCCCGGCGGACCAGGTCGCCGTCGACGGCCGCGTTGGCGCCGGGCGAGACGACGATCGAGTTCTCGCCGGACCGGTCGACGAAGACCACCGCCTGGCCGGCGGGGCCGTCCACGGTGGCCAGCCGGTCGACGTTCACCCCCTCGGCGGCGAGCTGTCGGGCAAGGTCGGCGCTGGCCCGGTCGGAGCCGACGGCGCCGACCAGGGCGACGGATCGGCCGAGCCGGGCTAGAGCCACCGCCTGGTTGGCGCCCTTGCCACCGCTGAGCCACGCGGGCGATCCGCCGTGGATCGTCTCCCCGGGCCGGGGCAGCATGTCGACCTCGATGCGCAGGTCGGCGTTGACGCTGCCGACCACGACGACGTCCGGGGTGCTCCCGGTCATGCCGCCACCTCCGTCCGGTGCCCGCGCAGCCGGTCGTGCGTGCCGTCCATGAGCACCGGCCGGCCGGGCAGCAGGGCCTTGGGCAGCGAGACGCTGACCGTGTACGCGGGGTTGACCAGGTTGCCGATGCGGGCCGAGCAGCCCTGGGAGACCAACTGGTAGGCGTCGTGCGTCGCCAGGTCGCAGCTCAGGCTGACCC
Organism: Micromonospora sp. NPDC048999; assembly: GCF_040649295.1. NCBI lineage: Bacteria > Bacillati > Actinomycetota > Actinomycetes > Micromonosporales > Micromonosporaceae > Micromonospora > Micromonospora sp. NPDC048999. The sequence goes on from NZ_JBEZFI010000016.1 coordinate 79,087, forward strand.
AACGGACGAGGGTGTGCACGGCGACGCGTACGGCGTCCTCCAGCGGCCGACCGGCGCCGATGGCGATGATCTCGTCGTCGGTCTCCATCCGCGGCCAGTCGACGTCCCGGGCCGCCGGGTGCTCCTCCGCCAGCACCGCGGTCCGCAGTCGGGTGACCATGGCCCCCTCGACGGCGGTGCCGCCGAACTCGCCGTCACCCTGGGCGAAGTGGCCGTCGCCGAGGTAGAGCATCGCCCCGTCCACGTTTGCCCGCAGGTAGAGGGTGGTGCCGGCGGCGAGCGCCGGCACGTCGAGGTTGCCGCCGTAGGCGTCCGGCACGGCGCTGGTGCGTACCTCGCCGTGCGCCGGCGCCACCCCCACGGTCCCGTGGAACGGGCGCAGCGGCACGGCCAGCTCCCGGTCGTCCGCCGTGCGGGTACGCACCGTGCCCGTCGCCGGGTCGACCGACCAGATCCACACGTGTTCCGACGTCTCCGCCTGCAGGTTGGGGCTGAGCCGGGTGCCGGAGAGCGCGCCGAAGTTGGGCGACAGGGTGGAGACGCCCCAGTCCCGGGCCGGGGTGAGCTCGACCAGGTGGACCGCGACCACGTCGCCGCGCCGGACGCCCCGCAGCTCGATCGGCCCGGTGAGCGGGTTCACCCGCGGGAACGGCGCGACCTCGCGGGGGCGGCCGGTGACCGAGGTCAGGCGCCCCGAGAAACAGTCCTCGGTGAACACCTCGAGCTCCGCGCCGACCTCGGCGGTGGCGATGGGGGGCAGCCCGCCGACGGTGAAGGCGAACTGCTCCGGCGCCGGGTGGATACGGGTCACGAACGGCTCCTCGGGTCGTACAGCGATGTCACCACGTCGACGAAGCGGTCCAGGTCGTCGCGGTGGATGCTGTGCCCGGCGTGCGGCACAACGACCACCGAGTCGGCGTCGACCGCCGCGCGCAACGCCGCGACGTCCGCCGCCGGGACGAACCGGCTCTCGCCGGGCAGCACCCAGCGGGTCGGCACGGTGGCGGCGACCCGGGCGGCGGCGTCGCGCAGGTCCCAGGGGGCGTTGCCGGCGAACGCCGCGCGGGCCCCGTCCCAGTCGACCTGTTCGAGGCTGAGCAGCTTGCCGGCGGCGTCCAGCCGGGTCCAGTGCGGGTTCAGCGCCATGGTCCCCTCGATGTCGCGGGGCAGGTGCGCCCGGTCGTACGCCAGCATCGCCGTGGGCACCTCCTGGTCCGGCTGGTGCGAGACCGGGTCCTCGAGGATCAGCGCCCCCGGCCGGAACACGCCGCGCAGCACGGCCTCCTGGGCGAGGTAGCCGCCGAACGAGTGCCCGATGAGCACGTCCGGCTCTGCCGGTACGACGGCGGCGAGGTCCGCCAGCAGCGTGGCGGTGTCGTACCCGTCGGCCGTCTTCGGGCTCTCGCCGTGCCCCCGCAGCTCGGGGGCCAGCACCCGGAAGCCCAGTTCGGCCAGGCGCGGCCCGAGCCGGGTCCAGGAGCTGGAGTTGGCGGTGATGCCGTGCAGGCACACGCAGACCGGCCCGCCCGCCGCGCCCCAGCTGGCGACGTTGAGCGGGACGGCGCTGGTCATCGTTCTTCCCCGGCGGTCCAGGACACCATCTGCTGCCAGAGCGGGGCGTAGCCGTCCCAGTCGGTGAAGGCCGGCGGCGCCCAGTGGGGGCCGCAGTCGGAGGTGAAGGCCAGGCCGCGTCCCCGGCCGTAGTCCCAGGTCACCACCAGCGGGTCGGCGTCGACGGCGACGACCACGTCGGCCTCCGGCCGGGGCTGCACCACGTTGTAGCCGAGCAGGTCCGGCCAGGGGCCGGTGACGCCGCGGATCGCCGGGTGCTCCGGGAGCTTCACTGCCGGGGTGACGCCGGCGGGCCGCTCGGAGCGGTCGTCGTACGGGTGCATGGTCACCGGCAGGGCGTCCTCGATGGCGGTGCCGGCGTAGCGGGCCTTGCCGTCGATGCCCTGGAAGGTGAGGTAGCCACCGACCATGATGACCCCTCCCCCAGCCTGGACCCAGTCGCGCAGCACGGCGAGGCGGTCCGGACGCGGCACCGACTTCGTGAAGGTCTCCGGGTGCAGCAGGAAGTTGTTGGCGCCCACGTCGCTGATGATCACGCAGTCGTAGGCGTTCAGCTCCTCCACCGTGCTCGGGAAGTCGGTGGCCGCCACGTGCGCCGGCTGGTAGGTGACCTGCCAGCCGCCGTCCTCCAGGGCCTGGCGCAGCCAGCGCACCCCCTCCGCGTACTCGGTGGTGGTGAAGCTGTCGAAGCCCTTCTGGTGGATGCTGTGGACGGTCCAGGACTCACCGGCGATGAGGACCGATTTGCGGGTCACGGTATGGGTTCCTTTCGCAAGCCGCGGTTCGCGGAAATTGGTGCGGTATGAGGTCAGGCGGCGAGCTGGCGGAGGCTGTCGACCAGCGCGTCCTGCACGGCGGCGGCGTCCAGGCGCAGCACGACGTCGACGTTGGGCGGTTCGGGGCTGCGCCCGCCGAGGTCGAGGACGGTGCGCCCGTACGTGTGCCGGCCGGCCAGCTCGACGTCGGCGCGGACCCGCGTCAGCTCACCGAGCCCGGGGTCGGCCGCGTACAGGACGGCGCACGGGTCGTTGAGCGGCACCGGGGTCGGCCCGAGGATGTTGCTGCGGTGGGTGCTGCGCAACGACTGCATCAGCTCCACCGCCAGGGCGGCGGCGGGGCCGGGCAGCTGCGCCACCCGGGCGACGAGATCCTCGTCGACGGGTACGCCGCCGCTGGCCTCGGTGGGCAGCACGGTGACCGGCACCGGGGCCGAGTAGACGACCGCCGCCGCCTCCGGGTCGCACCACACGTTGAACTCCGCGGCGGCGGTCTTGCCGCCGAGACCCCAGGCGCCGCTGAGGGTGATGATCCGGGACAGGTCGTCGGCGACGGCCGGGTGCTTGCGCAGCGCCGTGGCGACGTTGGTCAGCGGTCCGGTGGCGACCAGTACGGCGCCGGGCCGGGCCCGCACCGTGTCGATGATCAGGTCGACGGAGTGGCGCGGGTCGAGCGCGACGGCCGGCAGATCCTCCCGGACCCGGTCCAGCCCCTGCTCCAGGTCGAGGATCCCGGCGAGCACCTGGTCGCGGACCAGCGGCAGCTCGCTGCCGCGGCTGACCGGGACGGCGGAACCGGCGGCGGCCAGGGCGATCGCCGCGTTGCGAGCGGTGCCCTCCGCCACCAGGTGACCGGCCACGGTGGTGACCGCCAGCAGGTCGAGCCCGGGGTGACCGACGGCCGCGAGGACGGCCAGGGCGTCGTCGTTGCCGGGGTCGCAGTCGTAGACGATGGGGGTGCTCACGCGGTTGCCTTCACTTTCTTGCGGATGCGGACGCGACGCAGCACGCCCGCCTTGGACAGGCTCAGCGCGACGATCGCGGCGAGGTAGGGCAGCGCCAGGACCAGTTGATTGGGAATGGCACCGCTCTGCAGCCGGTCGCCGGCCGCCCCGGCGACGCCGAACAGCGCCGACGCGGCGACCGCGCCGCCTGGGGTGGCCCCGCCGAACAGCATGGCCGCCAGCCCGAGGAAGCCGCGCCCGCTGGTCATGTCGGGCAGGAAGAAGTGCAGGGTGGCCATGGAGAGCTGCGCGCCGGCGAGACCGCCGAGCACACCGCTGAACAGCACCGCGACCAGGCGTACCCGGGGCACGTTGATGCCGGCGGCGCGGGCCGCGGCCTCGTCCTCGCCGGCCGCGCGCAGGGCGTAGCCGAGCGGCGTGCGGTAGAGGATGATCGACGAGACCGGCACGAGCAGGATCGCCAGGAAGACGATGATGCTCTGGCCGTTGAGCGCCGGCCCGATCAGCGGGATCGCCTTCAGCCAGCCGGCCTCGACCCGCCACAGGTCGGGGAAGCTGTCCGGCCGCAGGCCGCCGGGGTTGTGGTAGACCCGCTCGAGCAGGAACACCGTCACGCCCGCCGCCAGCAGGTTGATGCCGAGACCGGCGACCAGCGGGTCGGCGTGCAGGATCAGCGTCACCACGCCGAACACCAGGGCCATCAGCAGGCCGGCGAGCAGGGCCGCGAGCAGGGCGGCGGCGACGCTGCCGGTGGCCTGCCCGACCGCGATCGCCACGAAGGCGGCGGTCAGCATCATGCCCTCGACGGCGACGTTGAGGATGTTGGCCTGCTGGGTGAACATCGCCGCCAGCGCCGCCAGCAGCACCGGGGTGGTCGACAGCAGCGCGGCGTACAGGAACTGGTTCATGCCCCGGCCTCCTTCTGCACCCGGGCGCGGTGCCGACGACGGAACTCGACGGTCATCAGGACGACGAGCAGACCCGTCAGCAGGCTGACCAGCGAGCGGGGCACGTCCGTGGTGATCTGCATGTAGGCGGCGCCGTTGAGCATGGCCGCGTAGAAGAGGCTGGTCAGCAGCACCGCCACCGGGTGCAGCCGGGCCAGCAGGGCCACGGTCAGCGCGATGAGTCCGAAGCCCGGGGAGAAGTTCTGCTCGAAGCGGTGCCCGGTGCCCAGGACGTAGATCGCGCCGGCCAGCCCGGCGAGGCCGCCGGAGACCAGCATCGCGCGGATGATCTGGCTCTTGGCACGTACGCCGATGGCCTCGGCGAAGCGCAGGTTGCTGCCGGAGGCACGCAGCTCGGCGCCCCACGGGGTACGGAACAGCACCAGCCAGGCCACCGGCACCATCAGCAGCGCGATCAGGAAGCCGATGTTGGCGGTCGGCAGGCCGGGGATCTGCGACAGGAAGGACTGCGTCGGCAGCGGCTTGCTGGTGGCGCCGTACGCGGTCGGATCCCGCAGCGGCTTGCTGACCAGGTAGCTGGTGAGCAGCATGGCGAGGAAGTTGAGCATCAGCGTGGTGACGACCTCGTCCACGTTGAGCCGGACCTTCAGCTGCCCGGGGATCCAGGCCAGCGCGGCCCCGGCCGCCGCGCCGGCGGCCATGGAGATCAGGATCAGCGGCACGGCCGGCATCGTGGGTAGCGACAGGGCCACCGCGGCGGCGCTGATCGCGCCGACGTACAGCTGTCCTTCCGCGCCGACATTGAAGATGCCGGCCCGGAACGAGAAGACGATCCCGATGGCGATCAGCAGCAGTGGCGCGGTCCGCATCAGCAGGTTGCCGAAGTTCGCGGGGCTGGCGAAGTTCGCCAGGAGGAGCTGCTGGTAGGCGAGGACCGGGTTGTCGGAGACCACGACCACGAGCAGGAAGCCGGCGACCAGGGTGAGGACCACCGCGATCAGCGGGCGACGCGACGCGGACCAGGTCTCGCGTACCCGCCGGCGCAGGGCGGCGCCACGGGTCTCCTGGTACGCGTCGGCCGCGACCGGCGCCGTCAGGTCAGTTGTCGTGCTCATGCCGCCACCTCCGCTCGTCCGCCACTCATCAACAGGCCCAGCCGGGTCTCCGTCGCGTCGGCGGCGTCCAGCACGTCGACGATGCGCCCGCGCAGCATCACGCCGATCCGGTCGGAGAGCGCGAGCACCTCGGAGAGCTCCGACGAGATCAGCAGGACCGCGCAGCCGCGCTCGGCGGCGGCGAGGATCTGCCGGTGAACGAATTCGCTCGCCCCGATGTCCACCCCGCGGGTGGGCTGGGAGACGACGAGGACCTGTGGTTCCCGGGCGAGTTCGCGGGCGAGGACCACCTTTTGCATGTTGCCGCCGGAGAGCGTCCCGACCGGGGTCTCCGGCGCGGCGCCGCGGATGTCGTAGCGCCGGATCTGCTCGGCGGCGAAGCGGCGCAGCGCCGCCTGGGAGATCAGACCGCGGCGGACCAGCTTGCTGCGGCCGTAGTTCGACGCGGCGAGGTTCTCCGCCACCGACATGGTCGGGCTCAGGCCCCGGTCCAGCCGGTCCTCGGGGATGAACGCCATGCCGGCGCCGCGACGCCGGCCCGCCGACCAGCCGGTGACGTCCGTGCCGGCGAGGGTGACCCGGCCGGAGGTTACGGCGCGCAGGCCGATCAGCGCCTCGGCCAGTTCGGTCTGCCCGTTGCCCTCCACGCCGGCGATGCCGAGCACCTCACCGGGCCGGATGCCGAAGGTGATGTCCTCCAGCACCGCCCGCCCGGTCGCGTTGACGCTGGTCAGGCCCGTTACCGTCAGGTGGTCGTCGCCCCGGTCGGTGTGGGGCGGCACCTGCTTGCGGTCGGCGAGGAAGACGGCGCGGCCCACCATGAGGTCGGCGATCTCCGACTCGGAGAGCCCCTCGTTGTCGCGGGTGCCGACGCTGCGGCCGTGCCGGATCACGCTGACCCGGTCGGCCACCGCCTTGACCTCGCGCAGCTTGTGGGTGATGAACAGGACGGTGCGGCCCCGGTCGCGCAGCACCTCGATGACCTTCATCAGGTCGTCGACCTCGGCGGGGGTGAGCACCGCCGTCGGCTCGTCCAGGATGAGGATCTCGGCGTCGAAGGCGAGCGCCTTGATGATCTCCACGCGCTGGCGCTGCCCCACGGTCAGGTCTCGGACGCGCTGGTCGGGGCGCAGCTCGAAGCCGTACCGGTTGATCAGGTCCGCGGCCGCCTGCCGCATCGCCGCGCGGTCGGCGACGAGGCCGCCCCAGCGGCGGGGCTGCCGGCCGAGGAAGATGTTCTCGGCCACGGTCATCGAGGGCACCAGGGTGAAGTGCTGGTGCACCATGCCGATGCCGAGGCGGGCCGCCGCCGCTGGGCCCGCGATGTCCACCGCTTGGCCCCGGACGCTGATCGTCCCGGTGTCCGGCTGGTGGATGCCGGCCAGGATGTTCATCAGCGTCGACTTGCCCGCGCCGTTCTCGCCGCAGATCGCGTGGACCTCTCCGGCTGCGACGGCCAGGTCGATGGACTCGATGGCCACCTTGCTACCGAACGTCTTGCGGATCCCCTGCAGATGCAGGATCGGGTGACCCGCGGTGGAGGCGTCCATATGGCTTCCTTCGCTTGGCACGATCTGGCCGTGGCCGCGACGGGCGTGCCCGTCGCGGCCACCGGCGTGATTACTTCAGTACGGAGTCGACCTTGACGTCGCCGCTGACCACCTGCTGCTTGGCGGCGTCGATCTTCTGCTTCACCTCGTCGGGCACGAGCGCGTCGTTGTAGACCAGCGCCACACCGTCGTTGTCCAGGCCGTACACGACCGTCTGGCCGAACGTGATCTCGTTGTTCTCGTACTTCTTGACCGAGTCGTAGACCGAGTTGCCGATCTGCTTGAGCATCGAGGCGAGCACGTTCTTGGGGTGCAGGCCGTTCTGGTCGGAGTCCACGCCGATCGCGTAGTGGTTGGTGTCGGCGGCGGCCTTCAGGATGCCGAGACCGGCGGGGCCGGACACGTTGTAGACGACGTCCGCGCCGGAGTTGAACAGCGTGGTGGTCAGGTCGTACGCCTTCTGCGCGTCGTTGAAGTTGCCGACGAACGAGATGTTGACGGCGATGCCGGGGTCCACCGAGGCCACGCCCTGCTTGAAGCCGACGATGAACTCCTGGATGCCGGGCAGGTCCTGGCCCGCGACGATGCCCACCTTCTTGTTGCCCTTGGACAGCGGGAACGTCTTCGGGTCCAGCGAGGCGTTGGCGGCCAGGACGCCGGCCAGGTAGGAGCCCTCGTTCTGGGCGTACCGGACGGACAGGACGTTCGGCGCCTGGAGCTCGTCGTCGAAGAAGACGTACTTCTGGTCGGGGTGCTGGGGGGCGACCGCGGCGAGGTTGTCGTGCATGCCGGGGCCGGTGAAGATCAGGTCGTACTGGCCGGAGTTGGAGACGGCCTCGAGGTTCTGCCGCCACAGCTGCGGGTCGCTCGGCGACGCCTGCAGCAGCTTCGTGCCGGCACCCTCAGCCTTGGCCCGGTCGAAGCCGGCCTTGGCGGAGTCGTTGAAGCCCTTGTCGCCGAGGTTGTCGGACATCACGTAGACGACGTTGGTGCCGTCGCCCTTGCTGGCGGCCGTGTCGCCGGACGAGCAGGCCGAGATCGTGAGGGCGGTCGCGGCCACGGCCGCCAGAGCCACCAGCGAGCGCCGGCGGACATGGAGGTTCTTCATCTTGACGCCTTTCCTTCAGGAGCGGTGGTGCGGGGTGGTGCGAACGGTGTGGATCACGCGGATTCCCGGACGACGAGTTCGGCCTGGAGGGTCAGGACGACGTCCGAGCTGTCGCCGAGTCCGGCGGCGGCGAGCGCCAGGCGGGCCGCCTGGCCGCCCAGTTCGGCGGAGGGCTGCCGGAGGGTGGTCAGGCTCGGGTTCACGTGCTGCGCGACGTCGAGGTCGTCGAAGCCCAGCACGGCCACGTCGTCGGGCACCCTCAGCCCGGCGTCGCGCGCCGCGGCCAGCAGGCCGACGGCACAGAGGTCGTTGGCGGCGAGCACGGCGGTCGGCGGCTCGGCCCCGGCGAAGAGCCGCGCGGCGGCGTGCCGGCCGCCGGCGATGGTGAAGTCACCCTCCACCACCTGGGCGGGCAGCCCGACCTCGTCCATGACCGTCTGGTAACCGGCGACCCGCTCGCGGGCGGAGGACGCCGACATCGGGCCGCTGACGCACGCGACGCGGCGGTGCCCTCGGGTGAGCAGGTGCCGGGTGCCGGCCGCCGCGGCCTGCGCGTGGTCCACCCGGACGCAGCGCAGGTCGGTCTCCGGCAGGGACCGGTCGATGAGCACCACGGCGGTGTGCCGCGCGATCGACAGCACCTGCTCCGCCACGGTGTCGGTGCTCGGGGTGAACAGGATGCACGGCGTGTCGAGATCGCTCATGGCCTGGAGGTACGCGACCTCGGTCTCGACGTCGCCGCCGGTGCTGCAGACCACGATGTGCAGGCCCGAGGCGCGGGCGATCTCCTCCGCCCCGCGGGCGACCCGGGCGAAGAACGGGTTGCTGATGTCCGGCACCACGAGCGGCACGAGGGGGGACGCGCCGCCGCTCAGTGCCTGGGCGATCCGGCTCGGCCGGTAGTCGAGGCTGGCGGCTGCCTCCAGCACCCGAGTGCGGGTCTCGCCCCGGAACGCCTTCGGATCGCGAAGGATGCGCGACACCGTGGAGCGGTGCACACCCGCCGCTCTCGCGACGTCGCCGATGGTAACCATCTTTCCCTGCACCTCCTTGTGCACCAGGATACGCAACCGGTTGCGCAACCGGTTGCGTCGAACCATACGTCCTACGACTTCGTGACTGTCAAGACACGAAATGAAAACGGCTCGGGAAACTGCGGCCGAAAGGTGAGGTCTGCGCAGCATGCCAGGATTGATCCAGTTCGTCCTGCTTGAGCCGATGGAGAGGCGACACGGCGTCGCCTCGGACATCCCGGACAACGATGACGCTTATCGGCGATATGCCTCTCGGGCATTAAAATGACTCAGAGTCATATCACTCTCTGGTGATGTGCCTCAGCGTGCTGGGTTCCATGACCTGGCGTCGGTCGCCGGGTATTGACAACCTTGAACGACAGTCTTGAAGATCGAACCCATGACGCTGCAGCCCTGGTTCCCGGACGCCAAGCTCGGCATCTTCGTGCACTGGGGCATCTACGCGGTCAACGGGATCACCGAGTCGTGGTCGATGTTCAACGGCGAGATCTCACCGGAGGACTACCTGCGGCAGCTCGACGGCTTCACCGCGGCGCGGTTCGACCCGGACGCGTGGGCAGAGCTGTTCCACCGGGCGGGTGCCCGCTACGCCGTACTCACCACCAAGCACCACGACGGCGTGGCACTGTGGGACACCGACGCCGGCGACCTGTCCGTCGTGCGACGCGCGCCCGCCGGGCGCGACCTGGTCGACGGGTACGTCGCGGCGATGCGCCGCCGGGGCCTGAAGGCCGGGCTCTACTTCTCCCATGCGGACTGGTCCCATCCGGACTACGCCACCGTCCGGGGCCCGATCGCCGACGAGAACAACCCAATGGCGTACGCCCCGGTGGGCGGCGAGGACCCGGCACGCTGGGAGCGATTCCTGGCGTTTCACCGAGCGCAGATCGACGAACTGCTCGACCGGTTCGCACCCGACCTGCTGTGGTTCGACGGGCAGTGGGAACGCGACGAGAGCCAGTGGCGATTCGCCGCGCTCGGCGAGCAGATCCGGGCCCGCTCGCCGCACACCGTCATCAACGGACGGCTGACCGGCTTCGGCGACTACGCCACCCCCGAGCAGGGTCTCCCGATCACCGCGCCCGACGGCCCCTGGGAGCTGTGCCTCACGGTCAACGACTCGTGGGGCTACCGGCCGCAGGACCACAACCACAAGTCGGTGCGGCAGCTCGTCCGGACCTTCGCCGAGGTGATCGGCGCGGGCGGCAACCTGCTGCTCGACGTCGGGCCGAAGCCGGACGGCACCATCACGCCCGAGCAGGCCGACCGGCTGCTCGGCCTGGGCGCCTGGATCGGCCGTAACCGGGACGCCGTCTACGGCACCCGGGCCGGGTTGCCGCCCGGGCACCACTATGGCCCGTCGACGCTCTCGGCCGACCGCAGGGTGGTGTACCTGGTCTGCTTCGACGCGCCGCGCGAGTTCGTGGCGGTGCGGGGTCTGCGCAACCCCGTACGCCGGGTGTCCGTGCTGGGCGCCGGCGCGGAGCTGGCGCATCGGGTGGTCGGCGGCTTCGCCGAGGTGCCCGGTGTGCTCTACATAGACGCGCCCGCAGATCTCGACGAGCACGCCACCGTGCTCGCCGTGGAGCTGGACGGTGAGCTCGACCTCTACCGGGGCGCCGGGCACAACTGAGGCCCAGGCCACGGCCCTCGATCGTCAACGGATGTTGGCGGTGTGGCCGAGGGAGTAGCGGCCCGGCTGGGGCCAGACGGTCAGGCCGTGTGGGCCGTTGCCGACCGGGATCCGGGCGAGCAGCTTGCCGTCGCTGGTGCGCAGGGCGTAGACCTCATTGTGATAGCGGCCGGAGAGCCACAGCGTGGTGCCGTCGGCGGAGAGGCCACCCATGTCAGGGCTACCGCCGCCGGGGATCTTCCAGGTGGTGGCGGGTTTCAGGGTGGCCAGGTCGAGCACGCTGATGCTGCCGGCGTCCCGGTTGGTGACGTAGGCGAGCTTGCCGTCGCGGCTGAAGTAGATGCCGTGCGCGCCCTTGCCGGTGGGGACGAACCCCGTCTGCCGGGTCGCCTGCGCGTCGAAGACGTATACGCCGTGGGCATGCATGTCGGCGACCAGGAAGTGCTGCCCGTCCGGGGTGAGGCGGGTGTCCTGCGGCATCCCGTCGGCCGTCTCGGTCAGGGCGAACTCGCGCAGCTTGCGGAGGCTGGCCGTGTCGAGCACGAGCATCCGGTTGGCGAACTCGCAGCTGAACATCATGATCTTGCCGTCGGCGGAGTAGTCCATGTGGTTCACGCCCTTGCAGTCGGGAAACCGCTCCGAGCGCAGCCGCTGCCAGTTGGCCAGGTCGTAGAAGTCCAGCCGCTGGTAGGCCTCGGCGACCACGATGGCCTGTCGGCCGTCCGGCGTGAAGTAGAGGTTGTAGACATCCTCCAACTTCCGGAACGCGCCCGGCTTGCCGGTACGCGGATCAATCGGGACCAGCCCACCGTCGGGGACCTGGTCGGAGGCGACGTACAGCGTCCGCAGGTCGTACGACGGCACGACGTGCTGCGGCTCGGGGCCGCCCGGGAACGTGTCGACGACCCGGTAGGTGTTCGGATCGATCACCGACACATTGTTGCTGTTGGTGTTCGGCACGTAGACCAGCGCCTTGTCGCCCCGGACCGGCTCGGCCAGCATGTTCGGCCCCGCGCCCGCGTACGCGTTGCCGGAGCTCGGGTAGGCGGGCATGCCGGCGACCAGCGGCCCGAACGGCGTCGCCGCCGCCTTCTTCGACGGGGTCGCCCGGGGCCGCTGCCGGTCGGTGTCGGCGGCGGTGCAGGCCGTGCCGAGAAGCAGCAGCGTCACCGCCAGAAGCCCGCTCCGCCGCCAGGTCACCACGCTCGGCATCCTAATTGCCGCGATATTGCCGATAGTCCGGTTCCCCGCGAGGCCGGGCGAGGATCCACCCGGCCGGGGGACTCCCCGCGTGCACGGACCCGACCTCGCCCACGGAGATGTCCTCAAACCAATTTGTTTCAGGTGACACGCCAATCGCCGCGCGCCCGGCTGAGCCCTGAACAGCGACCACCGGTTCCGCCACACATCCACATTCGCGGAATCGATCTTGCCTGCCGGCTGTCGACACAACGCGGGCAACTGATCAACAAGAACATCGGGAGAGGTTCACCATGGCTCAGCTGACCGGCGCGTAGTGGCGCAAGAGCACCCGCAGCAGCGACAACAACGGCAACTGCGTCGAGGTCGCCGACAACCTGCCCGGCCTCATCGCCGTACGCGACAGCAAGGACCCGGCCGGGCCCACCCTCACCTTCTCCCCCGCCGCCTAGGCCAGCTTCGTCCGGGCCACCAAGTCCGCACACTGACTCGTACACCCAGACGGGAACGCACCCGGCGAACCATGCCGGACGCGCTCCCGCCACACGACCATGTCGAGAGACCGCGCTCGCCCGAGGGCTGGGCCCCTCGGCATCACCCCGCCTCTCGGGCGACACCTTGTCGAAACGGGCACCCGCCAGCGTCCACATGGCGGCGGATAAGGCGCCGCGCAAGCGCGGCGCACCGGGCGGGCTGCGGTGCGCTGCTGGCGGCCTCCGGCCGGCATCACGCCCCGCAGCCCGCCGCACCAGACGACGGCTGTTCAAACGCCCGAAGCCGGCAGCTGCGTGCTGCCGCTACCGTGATGCCCGTGACGACCTACGAGGCGGGCGCAATGGCCGTGGACATCCTGCTCGCCAGCGCCGCTATCGCCCTAGTCGGGTGCGCTGCCTGGTTGGTCATCCACAACCGGCGCGCGTCAACGGTTCGGCTGTTCGGACGGACCCTGCATCACCCCCGGCTGTGGGCCGCAGGGGCAGCTTGCGCGGGCTTCTACGTTCTCCTGGGGCTAGGAGACCTCACGGAGGTCACACCCAACACGTGGCGCACTCCGAGCCGGCGGATCGGAGCCGTGCTGTTTCTGGCCGCGTGGGCCCTAATGGCCACCCACTGGGTCCTTGAGTATCGCGCCAAGCGTCGGAATGGTCGTGAGCAGCAAGTTGGGCCGTGACGAGCGCCAGCGGGACCAACCGCCGTCGATGTCAGGGCACTCGGCTGCCGCACCGCTCCGCGGCTTGCCACCGGGTACACGAACGCCCAGGCGCGCGGAGAACCTGCGGCACGGCAAGCCGCCCCTGGCCGGAGAGGCCGAGGGCGGTAAGCCGCACGCCGCCGGACAGCCGCGCACACCGCGCCGCCGGGCCAGCCACGCGCCAGTAACCCGTGTCCCAGACGGTCAGGAGCGGTCATGAGCGACACGACCACACCCGCGCTGACCAGGCGATCCGGCAGATCGTGCCAGCCGAGAACGATCTTCCAAACAGATGGTGCGTGCCCAGCGCTGTCGCAACCCGGCTATGGCATGGTCCTCACTCGTGAAACGTGATTTCTCGGGCCGAGACGGCGACCTCGTTCCGATCAAGGGTTGGCCAACCGCTCTGAAGTTCGACGGGCAGGTCACCTACCTGTGGTGGGGCCAGGACATCAACAACGAGGATCGTGCTGCGGCTCGGGCGGGACGCTTGTACACCTTCGCCTCCGAAGCTGACTGCTGGGCAAGCGCAGATGCGAAAGGTTGGGCTGCCGACGGTGATCCAGCCGACCACGAGCTTGTAGTCGCGACCGACCTGGAGCTGGCTCAAGAGTGGCTACGAGGTCAGCGACTGACGCTCAACCCGGAATCCGGGCTGAACCTCTGGAACTGGGCCACCGACGCCGCCTACAGCACCGGCCGGCCATGGAGCGACCGCGGCGGCCTGCGTGACGGCTGCTATGACAATCTCGTCGCCGCTAACGTCCCATGGGCCTTCGGGACAGAGTCGCACCACCCCCGGTGGACACCCCGTCAGCTGCGGGCACTGCGGGAAGTCCTGAGCCAGGCGGTTCACCTGCTGCGTGCCGCGACGCGCGGCTGATCTTTCATCGCCTACCACACGGATTCGGCTCCGTGGTGGCGGCTGACCACGCCAGGATGCCCGGTCCCCACCACCGCCACGGCGACGCCCCTGGTACCGCCATCTGCAAGTTCAGACGACCGAGCAGAGCGCTGATCACGCTCGACCACGTGCCCAACAGGAACAGCAAGCACAGGAAAGGTCCTAGGCCATCGGGCACAACAAGATTGTTCGGCCCCTCCAGTCACGCGCAAGGCAAGCGGCGACAACGGCGGCGCGTGCATCGAGGTCTCTGACAACCTGTCCGGCCTCGTCGCCGTATGCGACAGCAAGGACCGGGCCGGGCCCACCCTCCCCTTCTCCCCCACCGCCTGGACCACCTTCGTCCGGGCCGCCAAGCCCGCACACTGACTTGTACGCCAGACGGGAGCGCCCCGGTCCGACCTGCTGGACGCGCTCCCGCCACCCAACCGCGTCAAGAGGCCGCGCTCGCCGAGATCACCTTCGTAGCCGACGACGCATGGATGGCAACCAACTTGCGGTGCCGGGATGATCGGCGGGTGGTTGAGAAGGAGTTCAGCACGCGCGGGGGCGTCGCCTACGTTGACCCTGTTGTGCGGTCGTGGGGACAGGGTTTCAAAAGCTACAGGAGCGCCACGTGGCCCTTCGCTCGGCTCCGCGTGGGAACGAGTCACGTCAGGGTCTCGTCTCTGTTCGGAGAGTTTCGCGTCACCCGCACGAACGTCGTATCAATCTCCCGGTTCGGCCGTATCCCCCTTCTGGCAGACGGCGTCCTGTTTGTAGGAGATGACCACGACGAGGCCGTGATCTTCTGGACGGCCCGCGCCGGCAAAGTGTTGGACGAGCTGCAACGCCGAGGCTGGCCAGTAGCAGGCTGATTGTCAGCTCATCGACGTGCGATGGTTCTTTCGGAACGAAGGAGTCAAGCTCTGCCTGCGAAACGGTGGCCGCCGGAGCTTGACATCCCTGGGCCACCTACCAGCAGGGGTCGGGCGGGCCGCAGCCGGCTGGCGAAAAGCCCACGACCGTCAGATACACGAAGGAGAAGGCCATCGCCGCAAATACGGCTGCGCCAGCCACGCACCCGGCAACCGCCTGACCGCGACCACGTTGCCCAGTCCTCTTGATCTCCTTCAGTCCCACTGCGCCTACGGCAACAGCGCAGACGCCGAGCAGCAGCACAGGGATTAGAAGTCTGATGTCCAGGTCTATCAGCTCGGCATAGCCCGCGCTGATGTACAGCAGCGGAACCAGGCCCATGCAGCAGGCCATGGTCGCCAGAGGGTTGTACCTTCGCTGGCTCTCGGAGAGCTGACCGGTCATGGCACGTCCCACCTTCTCGTCGCCGCTCGGATGCTCCGGCTGCGGCGTCACGAGACCCGCCGCCCAGGATCATGAGTGGAGACACCAGGATGGATCATGCGGGCGGGCAAGGGAAGGCGGCTGAGACTACGGCCTGAGCCGGGTACGTCGCGGAGCCGCCAGCGCAGGGGCATCGACGCCAGCCCGGCGCGGCTGCCAACCATGCGGGCTGCCGGCCCGCCGGTACAGCAGCGAGACGCCGAGAGGCGCTTCGGCAGGTCGGGCAGGGTTTGCGCAGGTGGATGGTCGGCCACCGCCGAGCCCGGGGCGTGATGGCGAGCTGGCCGGCGCGGCAGCGGTCGGCATGTTCGTGCAGCGCACCACGGGGCACGACGGTACTGACCCGAGCTGGGGCGGACGTACGCTCGCTGCCCTTGGCGACCTGCCCGCCCTGCTGCCCGAGCCGGCCAGCCTAAGTTCTGCTTCAACGTCTGACGGTCGGGCTGGGCTCGGGGCAAATACCCGTTGACGTGCGGATATGTCCAATGCGAATGAATCTTGACCATGGGAAAGCGTTGATCATAGGCTGCGATCTCTGCGTCGATTTACCTAACGGAAGCAGGTACCGACATGCCCCTGTCGAAGCATCCACCCGGAACAATCCTCACGCGACGGCTGGCCGGCGCCGCCGCGGTCCTTCTGCTGTCCGGGACGGCGCCCCTCGCGGTCGGCGCCCCCGCCGGCGCCGCCACCCCGGCTCCCACCTGCAGCAACGACCCGTCCGCCCGACTGTCCACGGTGCCCAGCCCGGAGTCGGTGCTCGGCTTCCCGCTCGGCCTTGGCCAGCAGCGGGTTGTCACCAACGACGAGGTCCGGACGTACCTGGGCGCGGTCGACCGCGCCTCCGACCGGGTGATCACCGGTGTCATGGCGACCAGCGGGCTCGGCCAGCCGCTGCCGTATGCCGTCGTCTCCAGCGAGCGGCACGTCAAGCAGGGCACGCTGCGGCAGATCGCCGACGACATCCGTGACCTGCGGGACCCGCGGCAGACCAAGCCGAACAAGGCCGCCCGGACGGCGGCCGACCAGCCGGCCATCGTCTGGGTGACGGCCAACGTGCACGGTGGCGAGAAGAGCGGCACCGACGCGGCCCTCAAGACCCTGTACGAGTTGGCCGCCGGCCTGTCGTGCGCGGTGCAGCAGCGCAACGACAACCTGGTCACGGTCATCGTGCCGACCCAGAACCCGGACGGGCGCGACGCCAGCCGCCGGCAGAACGAGTACGGCTTCGACATGAACCGGGACTGGTTCGCCCGTACTCAGCAGGAGACCGACGGCAAGATCGAGCTCATGCGGCAGTACCCGCCGCAGGTCTTCATCGACGCGCACGAGATGGGTGGCCGGCAGTACTTCTTCCCGCCGAACGCCGACCCGATCCACCATGAGATCGCCAGTGAGGTCGTCGACTGGATCAACCAGATCGGCGAGGCCAACAAGGCGGGATTCGGCTACAACGGTGCCTGTGGTGGCGCCGTCACGACCGAGTGCTACTTCAACTACTCGACGTACGACCTGTTCTTCATGGGTTACGGCGACACGGTGCCGGCCGCCGGCTTCGGTGCCGCCGGCATGACCTTCGAGAAGGGCAGTTCCTCGTCGGTAGCTGACCGGGTGCAGCAGCAGTTCCACACACAGTGGTCGACGCTGGGCTGGGCCGCCGCGCACAAGCACGAGGTGTTGACCGGCTACTACAAGATCTGGACGGACGCGCTCGCCCAGGGGCGCGCCGGCACCCTGGAGCCGAACGAGGTGGTCCAGCCGACCAACTCCGTGCAGTTCCCGGTCCCGGACGTCAAGATCCGGTCCTACTTCCTGCTGCCCGATCGGCAGCTCGCCGACGTACGCCAGCTGGTCGAGCGGCTGCGCCGGATGGACGTCGAGGTGTACGAGGTGACCAAGCCGACCAAGGTGCCCACGGCCCGGGTCTTCGGCGGCCGTACCGCCACCAACGTCACCGTGCCCGAGGGCGCGTACTGGATCCCGATGGACCAGCCGCAGAAGCACTGGATCCAGGCGATCCTCGGCGAGGACCCGTACGTCCCGTTCCCCTACTTCTACGACGTGTCGTCCTGGAGCAACCCGATGCTCATGGGCGTGGAGACGATCTACACCGGCGACGACGTCCGGCCCCACTCCAAGCTGGTTCGGGAGATCGACGGCGGCAAGACCTCGGCGGCCGGAGCGAAGGGCTCGTACGCGTACCCGCTGGACTCCGCGGCGGCGTCCGAACTCACCTTCCGGCTGCTCGGCCAGGGCGTGCCGCTGGTCCGTGACCTCGACACCGGCGTGGTCGGGTTCCCCGCGAAGAGCCTGACCAAGGAGACCGAGCAGCTTGCCCGGTCGCTCGGGGTGACGTTGAACCCGCGCGGTGCGGCGGCCAGCGGCACGCCGGTGGACCTGCCGGATGTCGGGCTGTTCGAGGGCACCGGCATCAGCACCACCTCCGGTTCCCACGGCGAGGCCCGGTACGTGCTCGGCAAGCGGTGGGGGCTGGACCTCAGGCCGGTGACCACCGCCGACATCAACAACAACACGGCGGCGTTCACCGGGCGTACGGTGCTGCTGGTGCCGGACGGCAGCAACGCGACCGGCGGCCTCACCGCGGCGGGCCAGGCCAACCTGCGCAACTGGATCGGCCAGGGCCACACCTACATCGGCCTGCGCAACGAGGGCACCCGGATGGCCCGCGCCGCCGGGCTCACCTCCACCGCCGAGAAGCAGAAGCCGACCGGCTACCAGGTGATCGGCTCGCACCTGCGGGTCGACGTCGACCAGGACAGCCCGGTCGCGCTGGGCCGCCCGGCGGAGGACTTCGAGTTCAACAACGGCGACCCGATCCTCAGCCCGAGCACCACCGGCACCAACGTGCTCAGCTACCCGTCCGGTGGCACCTTCTGGGCCAACGGCTACACGGTCAAGGGCGACGCACTCAAGGGGACGGCGGCGCTGGTGGACGAGCCGACCGGCGCCGGCCGGGCCGTGCTGTTCGCGTTCAACCCGCTGTTCCGGGCGTACAACGAGAACGGGCTGCACCTGGTGGCCAACGCGCTGCTCTACCCGACCGCTAGCGCCCCGGCGGCGCGTACCTTCGCGCCGCTGCGTGCGGACGGTGTCGATCCGGCCCGCGCCGCCGCGGCCGCCGCCCCGGCTCCGGAGAACCTGGGCGGTGAGTGGCGGCCGATCACCATCGAGGTGGCGGCCGGCGACCTGGCCCGCACCGAGCAGGTGGTGGACGACTTCACCGACGCCGCGCGGGCGTCCGTGGCCGACTCCTCCGCCTACCTGGTGATCCCGAACCCGGAGGGTCTGCAGGTCGACGAGCACCCGTTCCTGGCTGACCTGGTCCGCGCCCTGCAGGACGCGGGGATTCCGCTGCGGTCCGTGGTCGCCTGATCGCCGGCCCCGGGTCCGGCCTGTCCCATGGGCCGGACCCGGGGCCCGTCGACCACCCGCGCTACCGCCCTCCGGCCCGCCGTCGCGCGCCGACGCGTCGCCAGAGGAGCGCCGCCAACACGACCGCGACGGCGGCGGCGCCGAGGCCGATCGGCACCGACAGGCGCCCTCCGGCCCGAGCGGGTCGCTCGCCCGACACCGCGGCGACCTGGTGGTCGTCCTTCTTCTCATCCGAGGTGACGAGACGACCGACGGACGTGCCGGGCGCGAGGCTGAAGCCCCAGTTGAGCAGGGCCGATGCCTCGCCGAGGCTGCCCAACGGCGCGGTCTCCGCGCCGAGCAGGGTCACTGCGAGCCGTCGCCCGTCGCGTTCGGCGACTCCGACGTACGTCTGCCGGGCCAGGTCCGTGAAGCCGGTCTTGCCGCCGAGCGTCCCCGGATAGGTGTCCAGCAGCGTGACGTCGTGGGTAAGTGCGAGCGGCGGTGTTCCCGGCTCGCCGGGTATCTGCGCCACCCGGGTCGAGATGTAGCGGCGGAAGTCCTCGCGGGCGAAGGCCGCCCGCGCGATCAGCGCGAGGTCGTACGCGCTGGTGTACTGGCCGAGGCCATCCAGGCCGGAGGGTGTCACCGCGTGGGTCTGGTTGGCGCGCAGCCGGTGCGCCTCGTCGTTCATCGCCTGCACGCCGCCCGGCCGGCCGGCGCTGCCGCCGCCGACCCGGGCCAGCACGTTGGCCGCGTCGTTGCCCGACTTCAGTAGCAACCCCAGCCACAGGCTCTCGATCGTGTAGTGGCCGCCCTCGACCAGCCCCATGAGCGAGCTAGCCGGGTCGAGATCACGCAGATCATCCCGGCTCACCTCGACGACCTGGGCCGGATCGAGGCGGGGCATCAGGGCCGCCGCCAGCAGCAGTTTCTGTACGCTGGCCGGCGTCCGATGCTCGTGCGGGCCGCATCCGCCCAGCACTACCCCACTGTCGAGGTCGGCCACCAGCCAGGCGGTGGCGGTCACCGCCGGTGCCATCGGCACGCCGGCGGGAATGGCCAGCCCGGCGGTTGCCAGCGCCTCGCCGCCGACCGCCGCCTCGGCGGTGTCGACCGGTGGCGGGGACGGCGCGGCGGGCGGGGGCGCCGGCGGCTGCACAGCGGGACAGGAGACGAACGGCGCGGCTGCTGCCGGTGCCGGTGGCACGACCACCGCGGCGGGAACGGTGAGCACCGCACCGAGCATCACACGTAAGATGGTCACGTTTACGTACGGTAATCGCCGACCGGGCGGACGCGGTCCAATTGGGGAAAGCGCCGACCGCCGCGGTAGCAGACGGCCGACGTGCGCCGCCTATGCTCGGGCGCATGGGAGATCCTTTCCGGGTACGCATCACCGTCCGCGGCTACGAGCTCGACACGCAGGGCCACCTCAACCAGGCCGTCTATCTGCAGTACGCCGAGCACGCCCGCTGGGAGTGCCTGCGGGCCGCCGGCATCTCCCAGGACCGGCTCATCGCCAGCGGCGTGGGGCCGGTCGCGCTGGAGGCCACCGTCCGCTACCTGCGTGAGCTGCGCGGCGGCGACGAGGTGGACGTCTCCTGCGAGTTCCGCTGGGGCGAGGGCAAGACCTTCCACATCGACCAGGACTACACCCGGCCGGACGGCAACCAGGTCGCCACGCTGACCGGGGTGGCCGGGTTGCTCGACCTGTCCGCCCGGCGGATGGTGCCGAATCCGCGGGAGCGGTTCCGGGAGCTGGCCACCGACCCGCGGCCGCTCAACCTCTGACCGGCCGGTGATTGCCTCTGCTCGTCCGCCGCTGGCCGTACTCGACGCGGTGTTGGAGCGGCTGACCTACGTCAACGAGGAGACCGGCTACACGGTCGCCCGCGTCGCCACCGAGCGCGGTAGCGACCTGTTGACGGTGGTCGGCGCGCTGCTGGGCGCGCAGCCCGGGGAGAGCCTGCGCCTGCACGGGCGGTGGTCGTCGCACCCGAAGTACGGGCGGCAGTTCGAGGTCGACTCCTACACCACCGTGCTGCCGGCCACGATCCAGGGCATCCAGCGTTACCTCGGCTCGGGCCTGGTCAAGGGCATCGGCCCGGTGTTCGCCGAGCGGATCGTGGCCCACTTCGGGCTGGACACGCTGCGGGTGATCGAGGAGGAGCCGGCCCGGCTGGTCGAGGTGCCCGGCCTGGGGCCGAAACGCACCGCGAAGATCAGCGCCGCGTGGGAGGAGCAGAAGGCCATCAAGGAGGTGATGGTCTTCCTGCAGGGCGTCGGCGTGTCGACCTCCCTCGCGGTACGGATCTACAAGCAGTACGGCGACGCGTCGATCGAGGTCGTGACGAAGGAGCCGTACCGGCTGGCCGCGGACGTCTGGGGCATCGGCTTCAAGACCGCCGACACCATCGCCCAGGCCGTCGGCATCCCCCACGACAGCCCCCAGCGGGTCATGGCCGGCCTGCGCTACACCCTCTCCGAGGCCACCGACGACGGCCACTGCTACCTTCCCGCAGCCGAACTGGTCACCGACGCCACGAAGATCCTCGACGTACCGGGCGACCTCGTCACCCGCTGCCTCGACGACCTGGTCGCCGACGAGGGGGTCGTCCGCGAGACGCTGCCCGGCGGGGAGGGCGGGCCGGTGCCGGCGGTATATCTGGTGCCGTTCCACCGCGCCGAGCAGTCCCTCGCCGGGTCGCTGTTGCGCCTGCTGCACGACCGGGCCGATCGGCTGCCCCACTTCGCCGACGTCGACTGGGGCCGGGCCCTGGCCTGGCTGCGGGCGCGCACCGGCGCGGACCTGGCCCCGGAGCAGGAACAGGCGGTCCGCCTCGCCCTGACCTCGAAGGTGGCGGTGCTGACCGGCGGGCCGGGCTGCGGCAAGAGTTTCACCGTCCGCTCGATCGTCGAACTCGCCATCGCGAAGAAGGCCAAGGTCACCCTCGTCGCGCCGACCGGCCGCGCCGCGAAACGGCTCTCCGAGCTGGCCGGGCAGCCGGCCGCCACGGTGCACCGGCTGTTGCAGCTACGCCCCGGTGGGGAAGCGTCCTACGACCGCGACAATCCCCTCGACGTCGACCTGCTCGTCGTCGACGAGGCCTCCATGCTCGACCTGATCCTGGCGAACAAGCTCGTCAAGGCCGTCCCGCCCGGGGCGCACCTGCTGCTGGTCGGCGACGTCGACCAGCTTCCCTCCGTCGGCGCGGGTGAGGTCCTGCGCGACCTGCTCGCCGCGCCGGCTATCCCGCGGGTGCGGCTGACGCAGATCTTCCGGCAGGCCGCCGAGTCGGGAGTGATCACCAACGCCCACCGCATCAACGCCGGTCGCCCACCCGTGCTGCACGGCCTGCCCGACTTCTTCCTGTTCTCCTGCGACGACACCGAGGCCGCCGCCGCGCTGACCGTCGACGTCGCCTGCGCCCGCGTACCGGCGAAGTTCAAGCTCGACCCACGCCGGGATGTGCAGGTGCTCGCCCCGATGCACCGCGGCCCGGCCGGCGCCGCCGCGCTCAACACCCTGCTGCAGCAGCGCCTCACCCCGCACCGGGAGGGCCAGCCCGAGCGGCGGATGGGTGGGCGGGTGTTCCGCGTCGGCGACAAGGTCACCCAGATCCGCAACAACTACGACAAGGGACGGGCCGGCGTCTTCAACGGCACGCTCGGCATCGTCACCGCCCTCTCCCCCGAGGAGCAGACCCTTACCGTGCGCACCGACGAGGACGAGAGCATCGACTACGACTTCGACGAACTCGATGAGCTGTCCCACGCGTACGCCATGACCATCCACCGCTCCCAGGGCTCCGAATACCCGGCGGTCGTCATCCCCCTGACGACCAGCGCGTGGATGATGCTGCAGCGCAACCTGCTCTACACCGCCGTCACCCGCGCCCGGCAGCTCGTGGTCCTCGTCGGCTCCCGTCGGGCGCTTTCCGCAGCCGTACGCACCGTCGGCGCCGGGCGCCGCCACACCGCCCTCGACCACCGCCTCACCTGAGGCAAGCTATGGGATGGTCAGGCCGTACTTGGCGAGGATCTGCGTGATCGGCTGGTAGTAGGTGCTGCCGCCAACGGTGCAGTTGCCGGTGCCGCCCGAGAGGATGCCGAGGACGGTGCCGGTCGAGGCCACGTAGAGCGGACCGCCGCTGTCGCCGGGCTCCGCGCAGATATTGGTGCGGACCAGCCCGTACACCGGCCCCTCGATGTAGTTGACGGTCTGGTTCAGCGCGGTGACCGTGCCGCACCGCACGCCCGTGGCGGCGCCGCTACGGCAGACCGCCTGGCCGACGGAGGCGTTGCCGGCGCCGGTGACGGTGAGCAGGCCCGGGTCGCCTGCGGCGGAGACGGTGAGCCGACCGGGATAGGTGTAGATCGCGCTGGGATGGGCGATCGTGCCGGTGTAGCGCCACACGCCGTAGTCGTTGCCGGGGTAGCTGCCGGCGACCGAGGTGCCGAGCACGGTGGTGTGCGCGCTGTCGGCGAACCAGACGGCGCTGTTGCAGTGCCCGGCGGTGACGAAGTAGGAGGTGCTGCCGCTGCGGACGTTGGCCCCGAGCGAGCAGCGGCCGCCGCTGCCGTAGATGGCCTCGCCCCCGGCAATCAGGGTACGCAGCCGGCCGGGTTCACGCCGCAGCTCGGCACCGGCCCGCGCCGCGGTGTCCCGCAGCGCCGCCAGTTCGGCGCCGCCGACCGTGTCGTCGACGGTGATGGTCATCCGGCCGCTGGCGGGGTCGAAACCCCACGCGGTGCCGGGCGTACGCACCTCGGCGAGCGCCACGGACGCCCGCTCCGAGTCGGGTTGCGCGTGGGCGGCGGCTGGGGTGCCGGTGAGCACTGCGGCCAGGACGAGAGCGACGAGCGGGAGCCGACGCATTTCGAACCTCCCATAAATCCATGGCGACCAATATCTCCTCAGCATCCACCGTTGTCACCCGCCACTCAAGCCCCGGCGGGGCCCTCACCCGGTCCGGTGAGTGCTGTCGTCGTCTAGGAACGGCGCGCACTTACCGCCGTCCGCCGCGCCGGGCTAAACCGGGGTGACGGCTCGCCGCGAGGGAGGTGACGGCATGGATCCGCGCTGTTCGAGCGCCGGTTTCGGCAGCGCCGAGGCGGTCGCGGAGGCGATCCTCTACGAGGGCTACCTGCTCTATCCCTACCGCCGGTCGTCGGGCAAGAACCGGGTGCGCTGGCAGTTCGGTGTCCTCGTGCCTTCCGCCTGGGCGGCGGCGCAAGGCCTGGTCGACAGCGGCGTGGCCGGTTCGGCCGAGTCGCCGTGGCAGCAGACCGAGTGCCTGGTGGAGGCCCCGGACAGCGCGGTCGTCCGGATTCGGCTGCGCTTCCTGCAGCTGCAACGCAAGACGGTCGAGGAGCGGACGGCCGGCGGCTACCGGCCGGTCGACCGGATCGACGTCGGCGACCGCACGGAGCTCAGCTTCGACGAGGCCGTACCCCGGGAGTTCGACGTCGAGGCGCGGGTGAGCGACCTGCTGCGCGGGCGTCGCCTCGACCTCCAGATCCCCGGCGGCGAGGACGTCGAACCGGTGGTCGGCGCCCGGGGTGAGCGGGTGGGCCGGGTGGTGCGCCGGCGGTGGCCGCTGTCCGCGTCGGTCAGCGTCTCCGCCGAGGAGTGCCGGACGCCCTTCCGGTTGCGGCGCCTCACGGTACGCGTGGAGAACACCGATCGGACCACCCCCGCGGACAGCCGGCGGGCGGAGGCGCTGCGCTGCTGTCTGCTCGCGACGCACACCCTGATCGGCGTCGACCAGGGGCGGTTCCTGTCGCTGCTCGAGCCGCCGGAGTGGGCGGCGGACGCGGCCCGGGAGTGCCGAAACGTGCACACGTTTCCGGTGCTCGGCGGCGAGCCGGGCACGTCCGGCGTGCTCCTGTCGTCGCCCGTCATCCTCTACGACCATCCGCAGATCGCCCCGGAGAGCCCGGGCGACCTGCACGACGCGGCCGAGATCGACGAAATCCTGTCGCTGCGCACGCTCACCCTCTCCGACGCCGAGAAGCGCGAGGTCCGGGCCACCGATCCCCGCGCCGCGGCGATCCTCGACCGCGTCGAGGCGATGCCGCCCGAGGTCCTCGAACGGCTGCACGGGGCCATCCGGTCCCTGGAGCCGGTACGCCCGCCCGCCGAGGCCGCCGAGCAGACGCCCTGGTGGGAGCCCGGGGCCGAACCGGCGGTCGCACCGGAGGCGGAAACCGTCCTCGTCGCGGGCACCCTGCTGTCGCGCGGCAGCCGGGTCCGGTTACGGCCGCGCCGGCGGGGCACCGACGCGCACGACATGTTCCTGGCCGGCCGCACCGCCCGGGTGGAGCAGGTGCTGCTGGACGTGGACGGCACGCGGTTCCTGGCCGTGACGGTGGACGACGACCCGGGCGCGGACCTGCACCAGTGGTACGGCCGGCTGCGTCATTTCCGCCCGGAGGAGGTCGAGCCGCTCCCCGGCCCGGTTGATGCGCCGCCCGGTGCGGTCGGGGTGCTGTCCAGTGTCGAGGCGCAGCCCGGAGAGGTCGAGGCGCGATGAGTGGCGACGGCGGCCGGGTGCTGATCGCCGGCATCGGCAACATTTTCCTCGGCGATGACGCCTTCGGCGTGGAGGTCGTCCGGCGCCTGCGGGACGCCGCCCTCCCGGCCGGGGTGGAGGTGTCCGATTACGGCATCCGGGGCATGCATCTGGCCTACGATCTGCTGGACGGCCGCCACGACGTGCTGGTCATGGTCGACGCGTTGCCGATGGACGAGCCGCCGGGGACGTTGGCCGTCCTGCAAGTGGATCTCGACGACCCCGGCTGGACCCTGCGGCCGGCCGACGTACTGGCGGCGCCGGCCGCCGACGGGCACGGCATGGATCCCGAGTCGGTGCTGCGTCTGCTATGCAGCCTGGGCGGCAGCGTCGGACGCGTACTCGTGGTGGGCTGCCAACCCGCCGTCCTCGACGAGCGGATGGAGCTGTCGGCGCTGGTCTCCGGCGCGGTCGACGAGGCGGTCCGGACGGTGCTCCGGATCGCGCGGGAGGAATCCGCGCGGCTCGCCACGGCGGGACAACGGCAGGAGATTCGTTCGGCAGCCGAGAAAGGGGTGACCGCCGATGCATGAGACAGGCTTGTCGGAGGCGATCGTGGCGGCGGCGGTACGCAGGGCCGCCGGGCGCCGGCTCACCGGCCTGCGGGTACGGATCGGCGGCCACCCGGTCGACCCGGACGTCGTCACGCAGGGCATCCAGGTGGCCGCGGCCGGCACGGTGGCCGCGGACGCCGCCGTGGAGCTGGTGCTGGAACCGATGACGGTGCGCTGCCACGACTGCGACCGCAGTGGGCCGATCACCGACCACCTCGCGATGGTGGCCTGCCCGCAGTGCGGGGGTGTGAACGTCGACGTCACCGGCGACGACGACGTCGTGCTGGAGTCCGTCACGGTGGCCGGCATCGAGGTAGGAGCGGTCTGATGGACGCCACCGAGCTGCTGCGGCACGACCACCGCGTGGTGGAACAGCTGTTCCGGGACTATCGGGCGGCGGAATCGGATGCGCAGCGCCGCGGGGTTGTGGAGATCCTCGTCCGCGAGTTGTCGAAGCACGCCGCGCTCGAGGAGGTTCTCTTCTACCCCTTCGCCGCGCAGGTGCTCGCCGACGGGCACGTCGACCAGCACCTCGCCGGACATCGGCCGATCAAGGAGCTGCTCCTCGAACTGGACCACTGCCAGGCCGGCGATCCCGCGCAGGATCAGCTGATGGAGCGGCTGGCGTCCGCCGTCGAGCGGCATGTGCGCGACGACGAGGACGACCTGATGCCGCTGCTGTGCTCCCAGGCCGACGAGCAGGCGCTCCGCGAGCTGGGGCAGGAGATCGACCAGGGCAAGCAGAAAGCCCCGACGCGCCCGCACCCGCACGCGCCGGACAAACCGCCGGTGCTGACCCTCGCGGCGCCGGTGGTGGCCATCTACGACCGGCTGCGGGATCGGATGCAACGGAGGCCACAAACATGACGCAGGGCACGCACGGCACCGCGGTGATCCCGCAGGAGAACGGGTTCGACGAGATCACCATTTTGTGGATCTCCGAGGGCATGAGTTGTGATGGCGACTCCGTGTCGATGACGGCCTCCGACCAGCCGGCGATCGAGGACATCGTGCTCGGGCTCATTCCCGGCCTGCCGAAGGTCAACCTGCACAACAAGGTGCTGTCGCCGGCCGCCGGTGGCGAGGAGTTCCTGGCGCCGTACCGGAAGGCGGCCCGTGGTGAGATGCGCGAGCCGTTCATCCTGGTCATCGAGGGGTCGATCCCGAACGAGAACATCAACGGCGACGGGTACTGGACATCGTTCGGCAACGACGAGCAAACCGGTGAACCGCTGACCGTGAACTGGTGGATCGACCAGCTGGCGTCGAAGGCGTGGGCGGTCGTCGCGGCCGGCACGTGTGCGACGTACGGCGGTATCCACGCCATGGCGGGCAACCCGACGGGGTGCATGGGCCTGGCCGACTATCTCGGCTGGGACTTCCGGTCGCAGGGCGGTCTGCCGATCGTCAACGTGCCCGGCTGCCCGATCCAGCCGGAGAACTTCATGGAGACCCTGACCTGGGTGCTCTACCACGCCGCCGGCTCGGCGCCGCCCCCGCCGCTTGACAACATGCTGCGGCCGCAGTGGCTGTTCGGCAAGACGGTGCACGAGGGCTGCGACCGGGCCGCCTACTACGAGCAGGCCGACTTCGCCAAGGACTACAACTCCCCCAAGTGCCAGGTGAAGATCGGCTGCTGGGGGCCGGTCATCAACTGCAACGTGCCGAAGCGCGGCTGGATGGGCGGCGTGGGCGGCTGCCCCAACGTCGGCGGCATCTGCATCGGCTGCACCATGCCGGGTTTCCCCGACAAGTTCATGCCGTTCATGGACATGCCGCCCGGCGGCAGTCTGTCCACCCTGCTCATCAAGCCGTACGGCGCGGTGATCCGCCGCCTGCGCGGTATCACCAACGCCACCGCCAACCGGGAACCGAAGTGGCACCACAACGGTCCGGAGCTCACCAGCGGCTACAACCCACGGTGGCGTCCCTACGCTCCGGCAGATCCCCGTCGACAGGCGGCAATGGAGAGGAACCAACCGTGACCGCGACGAAACCGAAGCCGGCCGCCGCCAAGAAACCCGGCGAACTGGTGGAGATGGCGTGGGATCCGATCACCCGGATCATCGGCAACCTCGGCGTTTACACCAAGATTGACTTCGCCAACCGGGTGGTCGCCGAGTGTCACACCACGTCGTCGCTGTTCCGCGGCTACTCGGTGTTCATGAAGGGCAAGGACCCGCGCGACGCCGGCTTCATCACCAGTCGGATCTGCGGCATCTGCGGCGACAACCACACGACCTGCTCGGTGTACGCGCAGAACATGGCCTACGGCATCAAGACGCCGCCCCTCGCGGAGTGGATCATCAACCTCGGCGAGGCCGCCGAGTACATGTTCGACCACACGCTTTTCCAGGACAATCTCGTCTTCGTCGACTTCTGCGAGGCGATGGTCAAGCAGACCAACCCGAGCGTGCTCGCCCGCGCGGAGGCCACCGCGGCACCGGGTCGGGACATCCACGGCTACCGGACGATCGCCGACATCATGCGGGCGTACAACCCGTTCGAGGGCGAGGTCTACAAGGAGGCGCTGAAGGTCAGCCGGACCACCCGGGAGATGTTCTGCCTCATGGAGGGCCGACACGTCCACCCGTCGACGGTCTATCCCGGCGGCGTCGGCACCATGCCGCAGCCGACGCTGTTCACCGACTACCTGAGCCGGCTGATCAGCATCCTCGACTTCGTCAAGAAGGCCGTCGCCATGAACGACGACATCTTCGACTTCTGGTACGAGGCGCTTCCCGGCTACGAGGAGGTCGGCCGCCGCCGGGTGCTGCTCGGCTGCTGGGGCTCGTTCCAGAACCCCGACGTCGTCGACTACCGCTACGAGAACATGACGAACTGGGGGCGGGCGATGCACGTCACGCCCGGCATCGTCGTCGACGGCAAGCTGCTCACCACCGACCTGGTCGACATCAACCTCGGCATCCGGATCCTGCTCGGCAGCTCCTACTACAAGGACTGGGCCGGCCAGGAGGAACCGTTCGTCAAGTACGACCCGCTCGGCAACCCCGTCGACATCCGCCATCCCTGGAACCAGACCACCCTCCCGGATCCCGGCAAGCGCGACTTCGACGACAAGTACAGCTGGGTGATGAGCCCCCGCTGGTTCGACAAGAGCAGCGGGCAGCATCTCGCGCTGGACACCGGCGGCGGCTGCTTCGCCCGGCTCTACACCACGGCACTGGCGAAGATGGTCGACACCCCGTACGTCAAGTCGACCGGGCGCAGCGTGCTGATCTCGCTGCCGAAGAGCCGGACCCTGCCCGAGACGACGTTGGAGTGGAAGATCCCGAAGTGGTCGAACGCGCTGGAACGGGACCGATCACGGGCCTACTTCATCGCGTACGCGGCGGCGATGGCGCTGTACTTCCTGGAGCAGGCGATGGAGCGGATGCGCGCCGGCGACATGCGGGTCTTCACCGAGTTCGAGGTGCCGGACGAGGCCATCGGCTGCGGCTTCCACGAGGCCGTCCGCGGCGTCCTGTCGCACCACATCGTGATCCGGGACCGCAAGATCGCCAACTACCACCCGTACCCGCCGACGCCGTGGAACGGCAGCCCCCGCGACAGCTACGGCACCCCCGGGCCGTACGAGGACGCCATCCAGAACACGCCCATCTTCGAGGAGAACGGCCCGGACAACTTCAAGGGCGTGGACATCATGCGGGCCGTGCGCAGCTTCGATCCCTGCCTGCCGTGCGGCGTGCACATGTACGTCGGCGGCGGTCGCACCCTCCAGAAGATCCACTCGCCGATGTTCGGCGCGTCGCATGGGTGAGCAGCCGGACGTCCAGCGGCTCGACGACCCGGCCGTCGAGCCGCGGCTGGCCCGCCTGGACGCCGTGCTCGGCCAACTTGAGCAGACGCCCGGCCGCACCGCCGAGCTGGCGCTGGAGGCCGTCGAGCTGCTGACCGAGGTGTACGGCGAGGCGCTGGCCCGGGTCACCGATCTCGCCGCCGACAGCCCTCGCGCGCTCGAACCGCTCACCGGCGACGAGCTGCTGCGGCACCTGCTGCTGTTGCACCGCATCCACCCGGACCCGGTGCACCGACGCGTGGCCCGCGCGGTGGACGATCTGCGGCCGCAGCTGCGCGCGCGGGGCGCCGACCTCGCCCTGGTCGACGTCCGGGATGCGGTGGCGACGATCAGCCTGTCGGCGAGTTCCTGCGGCGCCGCGGGCCTGCGTGACCTCGTACGGGAACAGGTGTTGACGTTCGCCCCGGAACTGTCCGCAGTCGACGTGGTGGCGCCCGCGCCGGCTCCGGCCCTGATCCCGGTCGCCACGCTGTGGCAGCGACCGGACGGACCCCCGGCCGACCCGGCGACGACGGGCGACCGGGTGCCGCAGGTCGCGAGCCCGGTGACGTCGGGGGGCCCGGCGTGACGGCCGGCGCGCTGCAACGGGCGATCCGCCGCGCGGGAGCGCGCGCGGCCTCGGTCGAGCGCTGCGGGATGTGCGCCGGACCGGTCCGCCCGGAGCACCGGCACGTGTGGGACGAGCAGGACACCGAGCTGGTCTGCGCCTGCCAACCGTGCTCCCTGCTGTTCGAGCGCGAGGCGGCCGGCGGCGACCGGTACCAGCTCGTGCCCACCCGTGGCACCCAGCTGGCGGGCCTGTCCGCCGACGAGCTCGGCGTGCCGGTCGGCCTGGCCTTCTTCGTGAAGCAGCGGAACGGGAGGGTGCTCGGGCACTACCCGAGCCCGCTCGGCACGACCGAGTCGGAGGTCGATGCCGACGCCTGGCGGATCGTCGAGACGCGATCACCCGCGCTGGCCGAACTGCGGCCACGGGTCGAGGCGTTGCTGGTGTGGACGGGCACGCCGCGCGGCGGCGGCCAGCAGTGGCTGGTACCGGTCGACGACTGCTTCCGGCTCGTGGCGCTCATCCGGCAGCACTGGACGGGCATGTCAGGCGGCGGCACGGTGTGGCGGGAGATCGCCCGGTTCTTCGACGACCTCGGCCGACGGCACGGTTCGGCCGGCAACGACTGACAAAGGAGGCGGGAATGGGCGAGATCCGAGTGGGCAAGCCCGATGTCGAACTCGACGCGCCGGCGCACACCAAAGGTGTGGAAGAGGGCAACTCGCGGCGCAGGAAGCAGGCAGGCCATCACGATGACGGGACGGTGGACGCCCACCGGTCGACCGGCATCCGACCCGACAAGCACGGCCCGATCCTGCCGATCATGCCGAACCTGCCGCCGGGCTGAGCGGGTCCGGTGCGCCGACCGAAGAGGAGTTAAGCCATGCGGAAGCTGTTCGTGCTGCTGGCCGGCGTGGCCGTCGTCGGGTTGTTCTGGAAGGAACTGCCCGCGCTGCGGCGCTACATCAAGATCGAAAAGATGTGAGCGGAGAGGGCGAACCAGCCGATGTGTCTAGGAATCCCGGGCGAGATCGTCGAGATCAAGGCCGGTCGCGACGACCTCGCCATCGTGGACGTCGTGGGCGTCCGGCGGGCAATCAACATCGGCCTGCTCGGTCAGGACCAGGTGGGCATCGGCGACTGGGTGCTGGTCCACGTCGGGTTCGCCATGTCGAAGATCGACGAAGCCGAGGCCGCCGCCACGTTGACGCTGTTGAACGGCCTCGGCCAGGCGTACACCGACGAGCTGCAGGCGCTCGCCGAATCCGACATCACCTAGGGAAACGACCAGATGCGTTTCGTTGACGAGTACCGCGACGCGGACCGGGCCCAGGCACTGGCCACCCAGATCGCCGCGTTGTGCGAGCCGGGCCGACAGTACAAGTTCATGGAGGTCTGCGGCGGCCACACGCACACCATCTACAAGCACGGACTTGAGGACTACCTACCGGAGAACGTCTCCCTCGTGCACGGGCCGGGCTGCCCGGTGTGCGTCATCCCGATGGGCCGGGTGGACGACGCCATCGCGATCGCCCACGAGCCCGGGGTCATCATGGCGGCGTTCGGGGACATGATGCGGGTCCCCGGCGGCAACGGCTCCTTCTTCGACGCCAAGGCCGCCGGCGCGGACATCCGGATGGTCTACTCGCCGTTGGACGCCTTGAAGATCGCCCGGACCAACCCGGACCGCCGGGTCGTGTTCATGGCGATCGGGTTCGAGACGACCTCGCCGTCGACGGCGATGACCGTGCTGCGGGCCGCCGCCGAAGGGATCGACAACTTCTCGGTCTTCTGCAACCACGTCACGATCCTGCCGGCGATCAAGGCGATCCTCGACTCACCGGACCTACGCCTCGACGGCTTCCTCGGGCCGGGGCACGTCTCCACGGTCATCGGGTGCCGGCCGTACGAGTTCATCGCCCGCGACTACGGCAAGCCGCTGGTGTGCGCCGGGTTCGAGCCGCTGGACCTCCTGCAGTCGGTCTTCATGCTGCTCAAGCAGCTCGCCGAGGGCCGCTGCGAGGTGGAGAACCAGTACACCCGGGTGGTCCCCTGGGACGGCAACCTGCGGGCGCTGGAGGCCATCGGGCAGGTCATGGAGCTGCGCCCCTACTTCGAGTGGCGCGGACTCGGCTTCATCTCCCACTCCGCGCTGCGGATGCGCGACGAGTACGCGGCCTTCGACGCCGAGCGGCTCTTCGACGTGCCCGGGGTGCGGGTGGCGGACCCGAAGGCCTGCCAGTGCGGCGAGGTGCTCAAGGGGGTGCTCAAGCCCTGGGAGTGCAAGGTGTTCGGCACCGCGTGCACACCGGAGACGCCCATCGGCACGTGCATGGTCTCCTCCGAGGGCGCCTGCGCGGCCTACTACAACTTCGGCCGGTTCACCCGGCAGCGGCTGACCGAGGCGGTGCGAGTATGACGACCGAACGCACGGCCGACTGGGCCGAACGCGCCGTGGCCGAGGCCGAGGCCCTGACCGAGCAGGCACCGGACCGGCTCTCGCCGGAGCAGCAGGTGCTGGAACGGATCGAACGGGCCCGCCGACGCAGGCCCAAGGTCAGGGAGAGCCGGATCACCCTCGCACACGGCGCGGGCGGAAAGGCGACCCGTACGCTGGTCGAAGGGATCTTCGTCGAGGCGTTCCGCAACCCGACCCTGGAGACGCTCGACGACGCGGCCGTACTGTGCCCGGGCGTCGACCGGCTGGCCTTCACCACCGACTCGTACGTGGTGTCGCCGCTGTTCTTCCCGGGCGGGGACATCGGCGACCTCGCCGTCAACGGCACGGTCAACGACCTCGCGGTCAGCGGCGCCCGTCCGTTGTACCTGGCGGCCGGGTTCATCCTCGAGGAAGGCTTTCCGGTCACCGACCTGCGGCGAATCACCGACTCAATGGCGGCGGCGGCCCGGCACGCCGGTGTCCAGGTGGTCACCGGCGACACGAAGGTGGTGCAGCGGGGCAAGGCCGACGGCTGCTACATCACCACCGCCGGGGTCGGCCTGCTGGAGCGGCCGGTGAGGTTGGGCACCGGACAGGTCAAGCCCGGCGACGCGGTCATCGTCTCCGGCCCGATCGGCGACCACGGGGTGACCATCCTGCTCGCCCGCGGCGAACTGGACATCGAGGCCGGCCTCGTCTCGGACACCGCGCCCCTGCACGAGCTTGTGGCCGCCCTGCTGGACGCGGCACCCGGCGTGCGGCTGCTGCGCGACGCCACCCGGGGCGGAGTCGCGACGATCCTCAACGAGGTGGCGCAGGCGGCGGAGCTGGCCGTCGTCGTCGACGAGGCGGCGGTGCCGGTGCGTCCCGCCGTCACCGGGGCTTGTGAACTGCTCGGCATCGACCCGCTCTACGTCGCCTGCGAGGGACGCCTCGTCGCGGTGGTCGACGGCGCGCAGGCCCAGGCGGCCGTGGCGGCGCTGCGCAACCACCCGCTCGGCGAGGACGCGAGCGTGATCGGTCATGTCGCCGCCGATCCGCCCGGCCTCGTGCTGCTCAGAACCGCGTTCGGCGGCACCCGCGTCGTCGACATGCTCGTCGGCGATCCGCTCCCCCGCATCTGCTGACGTCCACCCGCCGCTCGCAGCTTGCGGGCTCGGTACGAGGCTGGTGGGATCGATGCGCTGGCTGACCTGCCTCGGTCGGGGCGGCCTCCGGTCATCGACGAGGCGGCCGTGGTGGTGGCCACGCCACCGATCCGCAGTTGGAGTCGAAGATCCGCGACGTGGTGGGGCTCTACCTGGACCCGCCCCGGAACGCCGTGGTGGTCTGCGTCGATGAGAAGTCCCAGATCCAGGCGTTGGACCGGGCCGCGCCACTGCTTCCCATGCGCTTCGACCAGGCCGAACGCCGTACGCACGACCACAGACGCCATGGCACCACCACCCTGTTCGCCGCCCTCGATGTCGCCACCGGGCGGATCACCGCGGATGCCCGCCACCCCCGACACCGCAACAGCGAATTCCTGGCCTTCCTCAGTGAGCGTCCGGGAACTTCGGTTACCAGTTGCCGGTGCGGGCGAGTCGGCGTGACATTGTCATGATCATGGCGATGTAGATCATGGCTTCGTGGTGGTCGGGTTTGGTTTCGTAGTCGCGTACGCAGCGGCGATGCTTGCTGATCCGGGCGAACGTTCTCGCTACCACCCACCGGCGGGGCAGGACGACGAAGCGTGGCTCGGGTGCGCTTGACGATCTGGACAGTCGCGTGCAGGACGTTGCGGGCCCAGACCAGGAGCCGTCCGGCGTATCCGGCGTCGGCCCAGACCAGGGTGACGGTGGTGAAGCGTTCGCGGAGCCGGGTCAGTAGTCGGTGGGCGGCGTCGCGGTCCTGCAGTCCGGCCATCGTGACGCTCACGGCCAGCAGCAGGCCGCCGGTGTCCACGGCGAGGTGCCTTTCGTTCCGTTGATCTTCTTGCCCGCGTCGTAGCCGCGGCTGGTAGGGGGCACGGTGTCCGCGCCGCGCACCGACTGGGAGTCGATGATCTCCGCGGTCGGTTGCGGGTCGCGGCCCTCGCACACGCGGACCAGGTCCGTCTACCAGAGAAATGGTGACACCCTCGGCCTCAAGATCGGGGCCGATCGTCGGCTGAAGTGCTCCCACGGATGTAAGGTGAAGTGGCGATTCAAAAGATGCGCCCCTGAGTCTGCTGAACAAGGTCGACGGTGTCGGAACCATCGAGTCGACTGTCGCGAAGGGGAAGAGTTCGAAGGCAACGGCGACATGGAGCTACGGCCTCACCGCCAGCGGCTCGTCCGGCATCAACCTCTATCCCACCACACCGCCGGTGCGCTGCGACCGCCAACTCAAGGGCTATCCCAACAGCGTTGGCTGTGTCGTTCCCGGCGTCACTCCGGTGCTGACCTACTCGCGTAGCGGTTCCTACCCCGAACTCGCACGTCACATCGGTGACGCGCAGAACTCCGGTCTGGATGGCAAGTACCCCAAAGGCACGCCTCTAACCCGTCTCACGAGCAACACCTCGATTGAGGACAACCGCCGACTGGCCTGTCCGGCAAGCCCGACGCGACCCACCAATAAGTCGTGCGACGAATATCCCTTCGCCAGCTCCTACCAGCGAGCGTCAACCGGCGGCGGCGGTCCACGGACGTTCACCTGGTGCTCGGTACCTGGTTCGTCGTCGACCGGACCCCACGGGTACAGCCGATGCATGATCAACGCGTCACAGAACGGCAAGGGAGGTCGCGTCCTGCAAACTTTCTACTCACAGAACAGGATCCTCAAGACCGACAAGTTCCGGGTCAGAATCTCCTAGCCACCCGCGTGGAGTCCAGCCGGCCTGGCTGGGCTCCACGCCGCCTGCGGCAGGATCAGAGGCCATGAAGAGACACAACGACGGCGGACGGCTGTTCGTCACGTATCACACCTTCGGGATCGTGGACGGAGATGACTGGCCC
Organism: Micromonospora sp. NPDC048999; assembly: GCF_040649295.1. Classification (NCBI taxonomy): domain Bacteria; kingdom Bacillati; phylum Actinomycetota; class Actinomycetes; order Micromonosporales; family Micromonosporaceae; genus Micromonospora; species Micromonospora sp. NPDC048999. The sequence continues at coordinate 114,674 of NZ_JBEZFI010000016.1, forward strand.
CTGGACGATCCCGGCCAGGGCAACGGACTGGTCCATCCGTGCGGGCACGGGGCGTCGGTCTACACGGGCATTCACACCGGGCCTGTTGATGTGCGAGCGGTCAGCCGTGAGCAGGCGCCCGACAGGATCGACGACTCCCGGCCGTGGCAGGAAATTGCCGAGGTCAGCTTCACCGCCCCGACCGGACACCTGCGGATCAGGTCATTCGAGGACGTCGTGCCGCTGCCTGCCCTCGGCGCTGCCGGTCCCGGCACATACCGCGTTCGTGTCTACGCCGAAGGCCGCGACACCGACATCGACGGGACCGTCCGCACTCCGGTCGAGCACTATCGGATCGAGGTATGGCCTGCACCTCCTGCGGATGAAGTGATCCACCGCCGGACGGATAGGTACGGAGAGTCGGTGCGAAGCATCGCCACCCCCGCCACCGACGTACGGCGGGGCGGCACTCAGCGCGAACCTGACGGCGAGACCTTCGAAGAGTGGGTGGAACTCGATGACTGAGCAGGGCTCCAGCAAGGACTCTGTTGGCTAAGTCGCTGTAGCGGGCGGGTGTTCGATCTTAGCGGACTCTGTTGGCTGCTAATCCCGGCACGGCGATAGCGGCCGCCCGTCGTACCGGCGGCACCGGCATCTCGACCGGCGGGCCGGCCACTGTGGCGTCGACGGCGCCCGCGTCCGCGGCACCCCACACCGCAGCGCTGTCAGGGTCGGGGACCACGGTCGGCGTGACACCGACGGTCTCGGTGAGGACCTTCTGCGGGAGCGGCATCCGGGAGACACCGCCGACGCAGTAGATGCCGGCGAGGTCGCCGACGGCGATCTCTGCGGCTGCAATCGCCTCCATCGTCAACTTGGCGACACGGTGTAGGGCTGGGTGGGCGGCTTGTTCCAGCAAGCCGGTGTTGAGCACCACCGCGGACCCTTGCGGCAGCGGCAGAGTCACCGCGGCCCGCTCTGCCAGGGCGCGCTTCGCGGCGCCGGCGCAGTGAAGACCTCCATCGAATGGTCCGGGAGGCGCCCAAGCATGTGAATAGGCTGCTGTAGCCGGTAATGCACAACTGGCACCCGCAGCACCGACACGCCGAACCACCCAAAAATACGGGCTGTGCATCACTGGCCCTGCAGATCTTCCGCAAGCGAGCACAGCAATATGTTCGCGCGACCAGCAACAAAGGAATGGAATGGCAGATCTGCAGGTAGATTAGCTGCAATAACAGATCGAGCACGGTCTTAGGAAGCCGTTGCTCTATCCCCACGATTGATTCGGTGATCATCAGCCCCAGCGCCCGCTGGACCGGACCGGACGCCCCGGGAACCCCCGGACCGGCCGGGACGTAGGGGATGCCCGTCGGGCGGGCAAGCACCGAGCAGCGATACGCCTACAAGGGACGAACAAGCAAAGAGCCTGACCTGCGTTTCCGCAGGTCAGGCTCTTTGATCTTGCGCGGCCGAAGGGGATCGAACCCATAGACCCACGACACACTGCGCACCACGCGGGAGGTCGTCCGCGATACCCGCCGATCAGCGGGCTTCGCCGTCCACCAACACCGCTGGGTTGCGCAGCGCACCCTGTTCCGGCTCACCGCATGCCGCTGGCTGGCCCGCGACTACGAACGCCACCCCGTCGCATCAGGCAGCCCACCCGAGGCCCCCGCTAGCACGAACCCGGCCAGCACATCGGTCTCGAACTACACCAACTCGGCCACCGACGCCGGCCTGCGGCGCTCCCGCAGATCCGCACCGCCGCCAGCGCCAACCCAGGCACTCCACCTTCACTGACACAAGCCGAAAGGCCAACCACCGTGCCAACGCTTCAAAATTCCCAAAGTTACATCGAATCCACCCAGACGACCCCGGCAAGTGGTCCGCCTAGCCAGAGACACTCCAGCCCCTCCGCCAAGCCAACGAACCCACGGAATGTCACGCCGCAGGCCGACGACGGACTTGACGGCCTCGGGACCCAACGCGTCGATCAACGTTCACAACCGGCGCAAACCACCGCCCGTCGCGGCGGTAGCGCCATCGGACCCCGATCCCAATCAGACCAGGAACCTGAAAGGACACCCGATCCGTGCCCGCCCTATCCCCTGCCCGTCCCCGCGCCCGCACCGCCAGACGCCATCGGCCACGGGCGGCCTGCCGGCCGTGCCACGTCGCGCCCCCAGCCCGATACGCCCCACCCGGTAGGTCGGCAATGAACGGCCCGACCGGCCCCGAATGGCGGCCAGACCCCCTCCTGACCATCGGCGACCTCGCCGCCTGGCTGGGCAAACCCAAGAACACCCTCTACGCCTGGCACAGCAGAGGCAAGGGACCCCGCGCCATCCGCGTCGGCAACACCCTGCGCTACCGGCGCAGCGAGGTCGAACGCTGGCTCGACGCCCACACCGACGCCGAAAGGTAAGCCATGGCCCGACCCGAACTGCCAATCGGCACCTGGGGCAAGATCCGCACCGAGAAACTCGGCCCCAACCGGTTCCGCGCACGAGCCCGCTTCCGCGACTACGACGGCAAAACCCGCGACATCGAGGCCACCGGCACCACCGGCCCGGCCGCCGAACGAGCCTTGAAGATCAAACTCCGCGACCGCACCACCCCCAACGACGACGAAATCACCCGCGAGACCCGCGTCAGCAAACTCGCCGAACTGTGGGTCGAAGAGATCACCCCCGAAGAGCGGATCGCGCCACAGACCATCCACCGGTACCAGACCAGCCTGCGCACGGCGATCCTGCCCGCCCTGGGCGACCTCCGGATCCGGGAGGCCAGCGTCGGCCGCCTCGACCGGTTCCTCCGCGACATCGCCAAGGACCACCCCTCGACGGCCAAGGCTGCCAAAGTCGTCCTCGGTCAAATGTTCGCGCTGGCCGTACGTCACGGCGCGATCCCGACCAACCCCGTCCGCGACACCAGCCGGCTACGCAAACCCCGCCGCAAAGTCGTCGCCCTCAACGACGAACACCTCCAAGCCGTCCGTACGACGATCCGCGAATGGCAGCAACCAGTCCCGGCAAGCCCGGACCACGACACACCGGCGACCTGGCCGACATCGTCGACCTCATGCTCGCCACCGGCGCCCGCATCGGTGAAATCCTCGCCCTACGCTGGGAAGACCTAGACCTCGCCGCCGAACGACCAACCCTGACAATCTGCGGCACGCTCGCATTCGTCACAGGCAAAGGCTTCTTCCGACAACCCTGGACCAAAGCGACGCCGGCTACCGAATGGTCGTGCTGCCCCGATTCGCGGTCAGCATGCTCCTGGCCCGCAAACTCGTCGCCCCCGACAACCCCCACGACGCGATCTTCGCCTCCCGACGCGGCACCTGGCTCTCCCCCAACAACGTGCGCCGTCAATGGCGCCAAGCCCGCGCCGACACCGACCTCGCCTGGGTCACCCCCCACACCTTCCGCAAAACCGTCGCCACCCTCATCAAGGAAGAGGCCGACACCAAGAGCGCCGCGGCGCAGCTCGGACACTCCAGCGAAGAGGTCACCGACACCTACTACATCGCCAAGCCCATCCAAGCCCCGGACGTCTCCGACATCCTCGAACGACTCGGTACCAACCCCAACGGGCAGCACCCACCCGCAGCACCCAACGATGCACACCGATGACGAACCTGATTGCCGCACCCGGTAAATGGGGGGTTTTCGGGGGGAGGTTCAAAACTCCATAGAAGAAAGTCAAAGCCCTGACCAGCATTTCCGCTGGTCAGGGCTTTTTCCTCTGTCGGGACGGCCGGATTTGAACCGACGACCCCTTGACCCCCAGGACGCTTCGCTAAGCGTTCCCGCACGTCAACCACGCTATGCCCAAGATCAAGTCCCGTAGTAGACGGCATACCGGCCACCATCGCGCATGACGTGTGGTCCCCACCTGGTCCCCCGGCCGGCCCCAGGCGTCTCTTGTGGCCTCGGCTGTCCTCGGCCAACGGCATGCCGGGTTGCTCCCTCGACCGCTGGCGGCGTAGCGGTGACGACCGCACCGTCAGTTTGGAAGAGCGCGCTCAACCGGGCGGCCCGGAAAGCCTGCTTGAGGGAGGTAGTCCGGTGACCGCTCGTGCCCGCTGGTGCCCACCAGGAAGGACGGTTACTGGCCCGTGGATGGCCCGACCCGCCGCCCACCGCCCGGTCTGCCGGCGTCTGTGAGATTCAAGGCCGTCGGCGAGTGGGCGCAGGCGATATTAGGCCACAGTCCCGGTCGCCTCGCTCTTGCACTGGCTCTGACCCGCTGACGACCCCACCAACGTTGTCGTCCAGAGCCCCGGACACCACGACGGCGCCAGGGCCGCGATCACCCCTCCGCCTGGCGCGGACGGCAAACACCAGGACCAGAACGGTGGCCGTCGCGGCACCTCCCCAGACGGTCAGCATGACCGAATCCGCCACAGGGCTCTCCGCTGGCGGTGGCAGCACCACCATGTTGAGAGCCGCACCGACGGGAGCGACGAGTGCCGCGAGAGCCCCGATCGGCCCAGGACGCCGGATGGTGGCCCCCACCGCCCCGAGAGGCAATCCCAACACCACGCTTGCAACCAACCAGAATGGCATCTGCCCCCATTCGAAGCCTTGCTGAAACGGGAACAGCATGGGCACCGCGCCGTATACGATCGTGGCGTCGATGAGCGCGACGCATCCCGCCAGCGCCCCGGCGAGCGCCCCCACCACCGGTCGGAGACCCCTGCTCACCAGCCAACCCACGGCCACAGCCATCGTGGCCCACGCCCAACCCGAGTCGAGGATCAGGCTGGCGAACTCCGCCGTCTGCGACCAGGCGCCCCGGTCCGCACGGGCTCTGCCACCCTCGCCGAGCAGCAGCGGCACACTGTTGACGACAGCCGCGGCGGTGCCCAACGTCGCACCGACGGCCAGAGTGGCCGCCATCCCCCGAATCAATCGCATCCGATCACTCTAGGGATGCCGTCAAAGGCCATGCCGCTGGTCCGCGCCCACGTAAACGGCTCCTGTGCCTAAAGGCCAAGGCCGTGAAGTTGAGGCGTTTGGGCTGGTGTCAAGGGCTGTCTGAGCATAGCGGAGGGTGATGGTAACGAGGTAGCGGGACTCCGGTAGAACGGCTTGTCGACCAAGACCAGCCATCTACGAGGGAGTCCCGCTGTCGGAGCTTTCTGTCATTACTCGCGTGATCATGGTGGCGAAGGGCGTGTTCGCGCCTGGCCATCGCGCTGGCCGCCACGTCCAGGAGCTGACCGCCGTTGACCGCTCGCGGGCACGGGTCGACGTCAGCTTGGGAATTGTCGATCTCCGGCAGGCCACCGGCTCGGCGGCCTGGTCTCGACAGACTCTCGTGGCCTCGGCTGGCCCCTGTTGTCCTCGCCTAATGGCACGCTAATGGCACGCCGGGCTGCTCCCCTCGATGGCCGGCTGTGGGCGGTGACGACACCGTCAGTTTGGAACAGCGTGCTCAAGCGGCCGTGATGCCCGAAACACCTGCGGGCGGCGGCCGGGCCGGTTGCGTCTCGTGCCCGCTCGTGCCCGCTGCGCGCCACGGCTACTGGCCCACGTATGGCCCGGCGGCCTTCGCGTGGTCTTCGCTCTACAAGTGGCTGTAGCGACAACGGCGGCCGATCCCTATAGTTCGCGATCATGGACCAGTCTGTCGCAGCCGTTCTCCTCTACGTCCTGAGCCTGTTCGTCCTCTACTGGGTGATTCGCCTGGCTGTCCGGCATGCGATCCGCGACGGCGACAAGCGCCGGTCACGTGGTGAATCGTGACCGTCGGGCAGCCGGCCTAAGTCTCGGCCGTCCTTCCCTTGCCCGCCCGCATGATCCATCCTGGTGCCTCCATTCATGATCCTCGGACGGGCGGGCCTCGTGGCGCCGAAGCCGGAGCATCCGAGCGGCGAACAGAAGGTAGGGCGTGCCATGACCGGTCAGCTCTCCGAGGCTCAGCGGAGGTACAACCCTCTGGCGATCGTGGCCTGCTGCATGGGCCTGGTTCCGCTGCTGTACATCAGCGCGGGCTATACCGAGCTGATAGACCTGGACATCAGACTTCTAATCCCTGTGCTGCTGCTCGGCGTCTGCGCGATTGCCGTAGGCGCAGTGGGACTGAAGCAGATCAAGACGACTGGCCAACGTGGTCGCGGCATGGCGATTGCCGCGTGCGTGGCAGGCACAGCCATATTTGCGGCCCAGGCCTTCTCCTTCGTGTATCTGATGGTGATGGGCTGGTCGTCTTACACCTGCTTCCCGCCCGACCCCTGCTGATGAGTCGTGAACGTCCGGGGCCTTGACTTCAGCGAACGTCGATGTTGTTGATCGGCAAAGCTAGCGGATCTCCTCGTCGGGCAGTTGGAGACCGTCCAGCCTCCCTGGACGGGGACAAGGTGGAGCGCCCTACCGGACGAACGACCTTGGCACCCTGGCCCCTGGTCTGCTCGGCTCTGCCTGGGACTCATGGTGGAGATGGCGACCCGCGCAACCACCGACTACCGCACCGTCCGGACGGGCTTCCCCCATCTCTGTCGTAGATCCCTGCCCGGAGGGCAAACAGCTCTTGTCGTCTCGCAGCGTGGCCGGCCGGCCCGGCCGATGCCGGCCGGAGGTCGCCAGCAGGCCGGGGCCGGGCCTGCGCGGCCCGCTTTGCGGGCCGCCTTGATGCAGAGAGCGAACGATTCGGCAGGCATCCCGGCTGGAGGCTTGAGACTTGACCAACGGTCAAGGAGCGCTACCGGATGGCGCACTGACCCGAGTGGCCCCCAGGAAGCCAGAAAGGCCGGCCCGATGTTTCGGACCAGCCTCCTGACCTGCTATTTCATGCTGTCGGGACGGCCGGATTTGAACCGACGACCCCTTGACCCCCAGTTTTACAACGATTCTGTCACGCCATGCCGGAACAGCTCGATACATCCATATAACCGGACAGAACGGCATCGTGCATTAGCCTTAATGCCATCCCATGTCGGCCGCTCCCCCGCCGGCGAGCCTTCGCCGTTACCGGGTCCGTTACGGCGAATGGTCAAGGACCCGCCCTGCCGCCCCTTCCAGGCTGCATTGTTGAGGAAAAACACAGCCCGCAAGGCGTCCTAGGATAGGACTGCGAAGGCGTCCGAGCACCGCACCTTCGGTAGATGGAGCGCCGCGTCGACCAGGGCGTGACCGGCCCCCGGTGGCATAGACCAGATGAGCCACCAGCTGATATTTATCGATCTTTCCGGCGGTGCCCGAGTGCTGGCGCTGCACCCCCACGGCGTGACGGCCCTCCTTTACGCCGCAGTGCCCCTTTGTTGAACTGGTCAGCTCACATCGAATCAGTTCAGCATCCGAGGTCGACTTCGATCTCCACCTCGACGTCGTCGCGGACCTTGAGCGCGCCGAGAAAAGCCGAGTACGGCTTGATCCCGTACGCCGACTGAGCGACCACCGCGGTGGCGCGGTACCGGTCGGGTGTCACCTCGCGTACCTCGACGTCGACGAGGGGCCGCGACCCCGTGCAGTGTGAGCGTTCCGCTGATGGTGACGGAGTCGCCACCGGCGACGACGCGGGCGGACTCGAAGGTGGCAGCCGGGTGGCGGTCGACGTCCAGCGCAACCGCACCACCGGCGGCTTCATCATCATCGACGAGGCGACCAACCGCACCGTCGGCACCGGGATGATCGTCGAGGCCGGCTGACCGTCTGGGCGCTGCCGATAGCACCGCCCCGTGGATGCTGCCGGCTGCCAGGCGGTGCTCCGAGGCCAGGTAGCGGTGGCGCCCGCGACCCGGCCGGGCGTTGACCGCTGCCTTGATCGCTAATGCCCGGCGGGCGACCTGAGCCGGAAAGATTGCCGGCTGGCTGCTCACCAGCGCCCGCTCGCAACGGCATTCGAGGGTTCTCGTCGTTCCTGGCAACGCATCGGGCCGTCCGACCGTCACTACAAGTGTTAGTCCATGGTGGATTGTCAAAAGGAACGGGGAGGCGCATGCGATCCAGCAGAAGCACAAGAGCGTTGCTGGCCGGGGGAGTTGTCGTCGCGCTGCTGACGGGCGCGCCCGGCATCGCCGGCGCCAGGCCGGTGGCCGCATCGCAGGCGGTCATGCCGACGGCCGCCACCGGCGAGTCCAGGACGGTGACGCTGATCACCGGTGACCGGGTGACCGTGGCCGGCGACGGCCGCCTCGGCATCGCGCCGCGCAAGGGCATCACGTTCCAGAGTTACCGGACCGGAAAGCACCAGTACGTGATCCCGTCCGACGCGATGCCGTTGCTGCGGGCGGACCGGCTTGACCAACGGCTGTTCGACCTGACCGAGTTGCTCGCGGCGCAGGACGCGCGTCCGTCGTCGCTGCCGCTGATCGTGTCCGGTGCTGCCGCCGCGCCCGGCCTGGCCGTGCAGCGGCGGCTGCCCGCGGTGCGGGGTTTCGCGGCCGAGACGCCGATTGAGTCACTGGCGTCGCGTTGGCAGGCGACTCGCAGCAAGCTGGGCGCGGGCAAGATTTGGCTCGACGCGGTACGTGAGCCGGCGTTGGATCAGAGTGTCCCGCTGATCGGTGCGCCCGCTGCCTGGTCGGCTGGTTTCGACGGCACGGGGGTGCGGGTCGCGGTGCTCGACACGGGCGTCGATGCCACGCACCCTGATCTGGTCGGGAAGGTTTCGGCGCGGCAGAACTTCACCGAGGGCGTGGAGGACGACCGCGACCTGGTCGGGCATGGCACGCATGTCGCGTCGACCATCGCGGGCAGCGGCGCCGGTTCCGGTGGGAAGTACAAGGGTGTCGCACCGGGTGCGTCCCTGCTGGACGGGAAGGTCTGCGTCCAGCGCGGCTGCGCGGAGTCGTGGATCATGGCCGGCATGCAGTGGGCCGCCGAGTCCGGGGCGAGTGTGGTGAACCTGAGCCTCGGCGGGTCGAACGGTCTCAAGGTCGACCCGCTTGCGGAGGCTGTCAACAGCCTGACGGCGCAGCACGGCACGCTTTTCGTAATCGCGGCGGGCAATAACGGGGACGACGGGACTGTTAACTCCCCGGCGACCGCTGAGGCGGCGCTGGCGGTGGCGGCGTTCACGAAGTCCGATGAGCTTGCCGATTTCTCCAGTCGGGGTCCGAGTGCCGATGGTTGGGCGGTGAAGCCTGAGATCGCCGCGCCCGGGGTCGACATCGTCGCGGCGCGCAGCAAGGACGGCTTCCTCGGCGAGCCGGGTCAGCTCTACATGCCGCTGAACGGCACGTCGATGGCGACTCCGCACGTCGCGGGCGCGGCCGCGCTGCTGAGCCAGGCCCACCCGCAGTGGGCCGCGGCGCAGCTCAAGTCGACGCTGATGGCCTCGGCCAAGCCGTCGCACGGTGTCGGTGTGTTCGCGCAGGGTGCGGGCCGGGTGGACGTGGCCCGAGCGATCACCCAGCAGGTGACGACGACGCCGACGTCGGTGACGTTCGGGTTGCAGGAGTGGCCGCACGACAACGACGAGGTGCGCAGCAGCACGGTCACCTACCACAACAGCGGCAGCGCCCCGGTGACCTTGCGGCTCGGGCTGACCACCGACGCGCCGGCCGGGATCTTCTCGCTGAGCACCGACACGGTGACCGTGCCGGCGGGTGGGCAGGCGTCGGTGACGTTGAGTGCCGACACCCGTCAGGGTGGTGACGTTACCGGCGGCCTCGGCGGCCAGGTCACGGCGACGGCGTCGGGCGTTTCGGTGCAGACGCCCTTCGGCGTGGTACGCGAGGAGCTGAAGTACCCGGTGAAGGTCACCGCGACCGAACGCGGCGGCGCTCCGGCCGACGACGCGATGACGGTGCTGCTGCGCAAGGATCTGAGCTGGAGTGACGTGGTCTTCGGCGCGAGCAACGACCTGCGCCTCTCCCCGGGTGAGTACTTCGCGTTCAGCTGGGTCGACGAGGAGAACGGGGGCCGTCTCGGCACCTCGCAGCTGGTGTATCCGGAGCTGACCATCAACGGGCCGACGACGGTGTCGATGGACGGCCGCGGCGCGAAGGGCTTCGACGTCACGGTGCCCGACCCGAACGCGGTGCCAATGCTGGCGGCGTTCAGCACGACCTACACCGTGGGCGCGGATACCAGTCTCCACATTGGAGTCCAGAAAGACGACTTCGGCTCGATCTTCAGCAGGCTGATCGGGCCCAAGCCGGCGAAGGGCCTGAGCTCGCAGTTCAGCGGCATGCTGGTCAAGGTCGACGAGCAGGGCATCTCCCCGGACGTCTACAACGTGGGCTGGCACAGCAAGAACGGCCTGCTCAGCGGGCTGGTCAAGCACCTGCGGCCGACGGACCTCGCCACGGTGCGGGCCTCGCATGCGGTGGTGGTGCCGGGCAGCACCGGCGTGAAGCTGTTCTCCTTCGCGCCAACGGGCGGCGACAGCGGCTGGTCCTTCGCCTTGGAGACTCCGCTTCCGTCCACCCACACCGAGTTCTACGCGGGTGACGCGCCATGGCAGAACGAGTTGATCGTGGAGCTGCCGCCCGACGACGACTGGTGGGAGACGCTGACCGACCACGGCGGCCTGCCCACCACCTACCGCGCCGGGCGCACCTACCAGGAGCAGTGGAACAAGGGTGTGTTCGGGCCGAGCGTGGCACCGTTCTATCCCGGCAGGGTGCCGGCGCTGCGCGAGGGCGATGCCATGTGCATCTGCCCCGGGCTGCTCGGCGACGGCCAGGGCCGGGCCGGCTTCGGGCAGATCACCTCCGGGCACGGGGCGCTCTACCGCAACGGCAAGCTGATCGCCGAGTACAACCAGGGTTTTCCGGGCATGTACGTCGAGGACGTGGACCCGGCCGGGGCGGCGTTCCGCTTCGACGGCAGCCTGGAACGCGACGCACGCCTGACCACCAAGCTGTCGGTGAGCTGGACGTTCCGCTCGGCGCACACCGACAAGCCCACCGCGCTGCCGCTGACCGCGGTCAGCTTCGCACCGCCACTGGACGACCACAACGTCGGCAAGGCCGGCAGCGTGGCCGTCTACCCGGTGACGATCACCCAGACCGAGGGCTCGGGGAAGGTGGTCAAGCTGACCGTGCAGGTGTCCTACGACGACGGGAAAACCTGGAAGAACGTGCCGGTGCTGCACCTCGGCGGGTCGTGGCAGGTGCAGGTGACCCACCCGAAGGCGGCCGGCTTCGTATCGCTCAAGGCCTCGGGCACGGACACGAAGGGCAACACCTTCGACCAGACCGTCATCCGGGCGTACGAGCTGCGCTGATCATCGGATGAGGGGCCCTGGCGACCGAGGTCGCCAGGGCCCCAGCTCCACGGGGAGTACGGCCCGCACCCGTGTCGACCGTCCGGGCAGGCCGATCAGCCGAGGCGGGTGACGCCGCCGGCCGGAACGTGTCAAGGGATTGAGGCCAACGGGAGTTAAGCGGCTTGTCGTTGCGGCTCGGGCTTGTTGATCCAGACCTGTTCGGGCAGGTCGAGGATCTTGGGCAGGGGCCGGGTGGTGCCGAACCGTTCCGGGTGCGCTGTCCGGGCTGCGGCGAGGGTGTCCTCGCGGTTGGCGCGGACGGTGTGGTGACGGCCGTGGTGGACGTCGGCGGGGGTGTGCAGGCCGATCCCGGAGTGCCGGTGAGCGTGGTTGTACCAGGTCACGAAGCTGTTCATGAAAGCTCGTGCGTCCGCGAGGGACGCGAACCGGTCCGGGAAGACTGGCGCGTACTTCAACGTCTTGAACCAGGCCTCGCTGTACGGGTTGTCGTTGGACACCTTCGGCCGGGAGTGCGAGCGGGCCACGTCGAGGTCTTCAAGCAGGTCAGCCACCGATTTCGACGTCATCGACGTGCCCCGGTCGGCGTGCACGACGTGCGGGACGCCGTGGACACCGAACACCTCGCGCATCATCGACTCCGCGAGGGGGCCGGACTCGCGGGCGTGCACACGGACCCCGACGATGTACCGGGAGTAGATGTCGATCATCACGTAGGCGTCGTAGTAGACGCCCTTCACCGGTCCGGCCAGCTTCGTTATGTCCCAGGTGTAGACCTGCCGCGGCGCGTCAGCGACCAGCTCGGGACGCCGGCGGGCCGGGTGCCGGGCCAGCCGGCGACGCTCGCGAACCTGCGCGTGCTCGCGCAGAACCCGATACATGGTGGCGATCGAACCGACGTACACGCCCTGGTCTAGCAACGCCGCGTAGATCTGGGCCGGGGCCGCGTCGACGAACTCCGAACTGTTCAACAGCCGCAGGACCTGCCCACGTTCGGCCGGGGTGAGCGCGTTCGCCGGCGCTCGCCGCACCGGCGCCGCCGGTGTCGGCCGCCGCCGGTCGCGTTCGGCGCTGGACCGGGCGATCCCGGTCAGCCGCTTCGCGTCCCGCGTCGTGATCCTCGCGCTGGTCAGCGCATGATAGGCGGCCATCAGCGCCTGCCTAGCCCGAACACGTCCGGACCGTCCGGCTCGCTCCTGGAGATGTCCTCCAAGAGCTCGCGCGCTTTTCCCATGATCGTCAACGCCGTCTCGGTCCGTGCCAGCTTCGCCTGCGCCAACTCCAGCTCACGGCGCAACCGGGCGATCTCGGCCTGCTCCGCCGACGGCCTCCCGACCGTCTCCCCAGCCGGCTTGCCCTGCAACAGACCCGCGTCGCGGGCCCGGCGCCACTCCGACATCAACGACGAGTACAAGCCCTCACGCCGCAGGAACGCACCGCCCTCACCAGCCGCGACGGCCTGCTCATACGCGGCCAGCAGCTCCAGCTTCTGCCCCGGCGTGAACGACCGGCGTGCCCGCGGCCCGCCTGAACGCGGACCCTTCTTGCCACTCATGACCCCATCCTGGGCCGTCGCGACGTCAACAGCAGTATTCAAAGCCTCTCGATCCTGAACTCGCCCTGTCCGGCGGATTTGCTATGAGCCGCTGGCCTCAACTCACCCTGACAGTTCAGGGGTCTCGTCGAGACGCCGCGCATGCGGGAAAATCGGGCTGTGGTCGCCCGCCGACGTCGCGTGTCTCTGGCGCAGGTGAGGCCGTCTGACAGTTTGACGCCGGGGGCCGTTTCGAGGGGCTGCGCATTGTTGCCACGAGCACGAGGGTCCGACTCTCCCGTTCCCTGTGGCCCCCGTGGGCGATCACGTCCGTCCCAACGTCGCTCTGAGCGTGAGGGAGGTCGTGGTGGAAGAAGACGGCGGGCAGGGACTCTATGTCGAGCGGATCGCCGCGCTGGACTTGGGTAAGGCGGTGCTGGAGGCGTGCGTGCGGCTACCGCACCCGAGTAAGCCAGGGCGGCGGGTGCAGGAGGTGCGCACCTATCCGACCAGGACCGCTCAGCTGCTGGAACTGGCGGACTGGCTGCGTTGTAACCAGGTCACCACGGTGGTGATGGAGTCGACCAGCGACTACTGGAAGGGGGTGTACTTCCTGCTGGAGGCTGAGGGCTTCGACTGCCAGGTCGCCAACGCCCGGGAGGTCAAGAACGTCCCAGGCCGCGCCAAGACCGACAAGGCCGACGCGGTGTGGTTGGCCAAGGTCGCCGAGCGGGGCATGTTCCGGCCCTCGTTGGTGCATCCGGAACCGATCCGCCGGCTGCGAGACTTCACTCGCTACCGCCGTAGCCTGGTGCGCGACCGGTCACGGGAGAAGCAGCGGGTGGAGAAGCTGCTGGAAGACGCCCAGATCAAGCTCAGCTCCGTGATCAGCGACATCTTCGGGGTCTCCGGGCGGGCGATGCTGAATGCCCTGGCTGCGGGACAACGCGATCCGAAGGCACTCGCTGATCTGGCTCGCGCCAGCATGCGCGGCAAGATCGCCGTCCTACGCGAGGCGCTGACCGGGTTCTTCACCGACCACCACGCCGTTCTGCTGGCGATGATGTTGGACAACATCGACCGGCTCACCGCCCAGATCACCGCATTGGAGAAACAGATCGAGGAGTTGGTCGCCCCTTTCTGCCGTCAGGTGGAGCAACTGGCTGAGGTCCCCGGCGTCGGTCGGATCGGCGCAGCCGAACTGATCGCCGAGATCGGGGTCGACATGACCCGGTTCTCCACCGCTGCCCATCTGGTGTCCTGGGCGAAGTTCGCCCCCGCCGTCCATGAGTCCGCCGGCACCAAGAAACAGAAGAGACGTCCCAAGGGCAACCCCTGGCTGGCCGCCACCCTCGGCAACGCCGCCGGAGCGCTCACCCGAAGCCACACGTTCCTGGGCGCCCGCTACAGGCGGATCGCCCGACGCCGAGGCAAAGGCAAAGCGATGGTCGCGGTCGGCAACTCCATGCTGACCATCGCCTGGCACCTGCTGTCCGACCCCACCGCCACCTTCCACGACCTCGGCGCGGACTACTACGAAACCCGGATCAATCCCGAACGCCGAGCCCGCAACCTCGCCGCCGCCCTGCAAGCCGTCACCGGGCAGAAGATCGTCATCCACAACAGCAAGGCCATCATCATCGAGACCGCAGCAGCCTGACCCACACCAAGACGACGAGCCCGGCTCCGCTGCGCTACACCGGGCCGCTGCCGCCTGCCCACTCACTGACCGATTTTCGGGTCAGACAGGGGGCCGGGACGACGGTGACCGCGCCGGGGGCGGCGTAGCCGCGCTCGGCGTACGCGCCGGCCACGGCGGCCGAGACGGTGTCGGCGGTGGACGCCTCGATCAGGGCGAGCACGCAGCCGCCGAAGCCGCCGCCGGTCATCCGGGCGCCGTACGCCCCGGCGGCCAGGGCCGCCTCGACCGCGATGTCGACCTCCGGCACGGTGATCTCGAAGTCGTCCCGCATCGAGGCGTGCGAGGCGGTCAGCAGCGGGCCGACGTCACCTACCCGGCCGGCACGCAGCAGCGCGACCGTGTCGAGCACCCGCTGGTCCTCGGTGACCGCGTGCCGGACCCGGCGGGTCATCCGACGACCTGGGCGATCTGCACATGAGTCCTCTCCTGCGACACCATCTCGTCCAACGCCTCACGGCGCAGCCGGGACAGCTCGTCGATAAGGTCGCTGGCCTTGCGCGCTCTCTCACCGCCAAAACGTGGAGCGTCCCGACGTAGCGACACCTAGCAACATCCGCAGCACTTAACGCGAAATCAAGGAAGCAATATGCCGATCCATCCGCGATCAGCGCGAAGCCGCAGGCCAGAGCGGGTGACGGTGGAGGGCTCGACGACCAATCCGCGACGCGGTTACTGCCATCAAAGATCATCCGTTACCGGATGTTACCGCCGTTACCTGGGAAGATCTCCATCTCCCCAGGTCAACCGGTCGGGACGGCCGGATTTGAACCGACGACCCCTTGACCCCCAGGACGATTCGCTAAGCGTTCCTGCACGTCACGCACGCTATTCCCACGATCAAGCCGTGCAGTACAGGGAATGCCGGCCACCATCGCGCATACCGTGTGGTCCCCATCTGGTCCCCAGGCGCCGACACGCTCGGCGACCACAGCACGCCGTTTAGGTGGTTCGGCTCTGGGAGCAGGCAGAGGACCGACAACCGCGGCCCCTGCCGGTCGAGTGCCGCGGGTTGGCGCGGGGCGGGTTGGACGTGGCACCCCACGGCGAACCGCCCGGCGGTATGCGGAGCAGCTGATACCGCCGCGCGGCCACTTACCTAGGCGTACGAGTTCTCAGACGGAGAGTCCGATTGAGGCTGTCTCAGCCCACCCTTAGTACTCCAACGTCACTTGATCTTCCGGCTTGCGTAGTGACCGAGTCTGCGCTGGTAGTGGAATTGTCGGGCTCGGGCTTGGGATGTTCGTCGCCAGATCGACCAATGGACGGTGTGCGCTGGTGGTAGCGGTGTGGCGAGGACGAAGGCGTTGAGGAGTCGGCGGATCTCGGCGACGGTCAACGCGATGATCTCCGGGCCGGCATCGGGCTGCTGAGCGGCGAGGATGGTCAGGACGGCCAGGGCGAGCATGGCCAGGGTGATGAAGCGGTGCCAGCCGGTCCAGCCGCGGACCTGGTAGTGGTCCAGGCCGACCTGGCCTTTGCCGGTCTGGAACAACTCCTCGATGCTCCACCGGGAGCCGGCCACGGTCACGAGGGTGTGCAGCGGCACCGGGCGAGGCGCCCAGCACAGGTAGAAGGCCAGCTCGCCGGTGGTCCGGTTGCGGCGGATGAGCAGCCACCTGTGCTCCCCCGATCTGGTGGCGGTGGTGATCCAGGCCCACAGGTAGTCGCGGGGTCCTTTCGCTCCCGGCCCGCAACTGTGCAGCCGCCACTCGCTGGTGGGGATCCGTTCGGCGATCTCGTCGACCCGCACGAGGGTGCGGCCGTCGTTGACGTGCACGCGTCGGTCACAGCCGACGGCCAGGACGTAGCCGACCCCGTGCTGTTCGAGGTCATCGCGTAGGCCGGGGTCGGCGCCGTAGACCTCGTCGCCGGTCACCCACCCGAACGGGACGGCGGCGTTCAACGCGGCGGCGATCATCTGCCGGGCCAGGGCCGGTTTCGTGGCGAACCCGACCTGGTCGGGGACGCCGGCGGCGGCGAGCCGGTCGGGCCGCTGGCACCAGGTCGTCTCGGGTAGGTAGAGCCTGCGGTCGATCAGCGCCCGCCCGGCGGGTGACACGTAGGCCAGGAACACCCCGACCTGGCTGTTCTCGATGCGACCGGCGGTGCCGGTGTACTGCCGCTGGACCCCGACCGAGCGCACCCCTTTCTTGAGGAACCCGGTCTCGTCAATGACCAGGACACCGTCGGGGTGGCCGAGCTGCTCGATCAGCCAGGCCTGGATGTCGTCTCGGACGGAGTCGGCGTCCCACACCGCCGTTCGCAGTAGCCGCTGCATCGCCTGCGGATCGGCGTGACCCGCCCGTTCCGCCAGGGACCAGCAGGTCTTGCGTTCCACGCCCGACAGCAGTCCTTCCACGAACTGCGCCGCCGTCGCACGCGGCTCCGCGCGAACGAACCGGGCAGCGACACGCGTCACCGCCTCGTCCAGGATGACCCGCCACCGGTCAAGGTCTAGGCTGTGGCCCGCAGCCACCGCACGATCTTCGGTTGTCCTCACAAACCATCGATGATCACCGCGGTGGCCGCCCTCATGCCCACGCCACGCCCAACGACGAAGCCCAGTGACGTTGGAGTATTAAGCCGGCCAGATGGGGCAGCAACACATTAACGAGGTCGTCGGCACACCCGCCGCATCGCGCACATTGGATCTACGTGTCGCCAGGGGCCACCTTCGATCAATGAATTTGGGCCAGATCCAAGGTTCGACCGGCGTTGACACTACGCGCCACGTATAGCCAGATTGTTCACGTCACGACCAACGCTCTCACCGAGCGGTCACTGCGCCGTCTGCGCGCGCCTTCGAGCGGCCCTCTCGCAATTCGAGGTACCAGCCGAACGTGGCGGCCAGACCGAGAAGAGCACCACACGCGAACGCCACAGTCGCGGCGGCCTTCAGACCGGCGTCGATTTCGTCAGTGATGCCGAACATGCCGGAGACAACGCCGCCGCTGATGATCGCGAACAGCCAGAATAGCGAACCGATGAGCGCGGGTGCGTGTAGAGGAAGGATCGCACCGCGCGGGATCGGCCACAGGGCCGCCGCTACGCCCCACAACGGTCCGAGTACGACGGCGGCGGTCAGGATGGGATCGGTCAGCGGGCGCAACGCTCCGCCGAACGGGGCCAGGACGAAGAAGCAGGCGTCGAGGAAGACCAACATGGTCATCCCGACGATCCAGCCGATAGCAGCGAAGACTCCCGCCCGCCTGAACTCCGTGTCCTGCTCGCCAGACCGCGGGCGCCGAACGGGCTTCGTGGCCGAGGCAGGCGCGGCTGTTACGAGCGCGGGTGCCGCGGTCGGCGTGCCGGTGGCGTTCTTCGTGCGCGGGCGCGACTCGCTAAGCATGACCACGTGCCACACGACGGCGGCGAAGACCGAGGTGGCGAGCCAGGTGATCGTGATACCGGGATGGTCGGGCGCAACCGGCTCGCCGGTCCATCCCCATACCAGGGAAGAGGCAAGCCCGATGAGCGTCGCGACCACCGAGGCGGCGACCAGCGCGCGTACGCCCTCGGCGCGGCTGCGGGCCGGATCACGCACGTACAGCGTCACCGACGTGAACACCGCCACGACGAACCAGATCGCATACCCCAACGGTGCGCTGGTCTCCAGAGTGCGGTGCAGCAGCCCGGTAAAGTCCGCAATCACGGTCAGCACGACACCGATGATGTCGAAGACCACAAAAACGACCAGGGCGATCGCGCCCTCACGAACCCACGCCCATAGACGCTCGCTGGCCATTATCCGCTCCTGGTGTCAGGCTCGCATCTGGCAACCTCAAGGCATGCCAGGTGTTCGAACATACTGGTACCGCTGACGGGCAGAAAGCGTTGGCGCGTCTCGGTTTCCGAACGGCGCAGAAGTGGACAGCCGCACGGAGGATGCCGGCTCGGTCACGTCCCGTCGTCGACTACCCGCCCGCCTGCGTACACGCTGCCCGGCCGCGGCCACCGCATCGTGATCACCCGCGGAGCACTTGACCTGGCGCGGCTTCCCGACTGGCGATTCCAGCTGCTGGACCTAAACGCGCGTGGGCCAGCAGCGGGCCCTGTTGCGCTAGTCTTGGCAGGCTAAGCAGTTTGATTACTGATCCACAGTGGTCATAGAATTTCCGTTGTCGGGCGTTTTGTTGGGGATGCGGTCGGCGGAGAGCCGGGCTTGTCTGCTATTCGAGTCCGGGTGGTGTCAGGACGGTGGCGGGTGAGCCGGAAGTTGGCGTTGGCTGACGGCGAGGCGGTGCGGACCGCGTGTGCTCGTGTGCTGCTGCGAACGGGGCTGGATGAGGCGTCCGGGGAGGTCGTGTCCCGGGCGGTGCTGGCCGAGCGTGTCGGTTGGTGTGCTGATCTGGTTGCGGGCATGGTGGGTGCCCTGATCGAGGAGCACTGGAACGC
>NZ_JBEZFI010000017.1:0-131191 GCF_040649295.1 Micromonospora sp. NPDC048999
GAGTTCTCAAAGAACAACCACACACCATCCGAAAGCCCCGCACCGCAGGACCCCCATCCGGGGCATCTCGTTCAACCGCCCCCGCCGCTCTCGCGGCGGGCACTCTTACTACGTTACCCGGTGGTTTCTGCCGTGTCAAACCGGTGTCTCGCGGTTTGACATGCTTCCACCCATTTGCCGGGCACCACGATCCGACCGACTCACGTCGTCCGCTCCGTGGATTTCGGCAGGACGGCCGCTGCGGTCTCCCGCTCGCTCGCCCGTTTCCCTGCCGGCCGGTAACCATACCCGGTCAGTTCCGCCTCGCCAAATCCGCCTCGCGGCGGATCCGGGGCACTGCCCGTTCCAGGTCTTGCGCTCCGGCCTTCCAGGTCTTTCGCCCTGTTTCGTCCGTTCCGCGCTGGCAGAGAGAAAGTTACGCGCCCAGCGGTTTGATCGTCAAATCCGCTGGGCGCGTCCCGCGTCACATTGTCGAGGTACGACTATTTGCGCAGCTCAACCCCAGCAAAGGAACGCTTGCCGCGGCGCAGCACCAGATACCGCCCGTGCAGCAGGTCCTCCGGGGAGACTGTGGCGTCCACCTCCGTGATGCGGTTGTTGTTGACGTAGGCGCCGCCCTCGGCGATCACTCGCCGCGCCTCCTTCATGCTCGGCACCAGGCCCGACTCCTTGAGCAGGCCGGCGACGTCCGGCAGCTCGTCGAGGTGGACCAGGCCGGCCTCGGTAAGCGCCGCCCGCAGGGTCTCCGGCGTGAGCTCGTCGAGCGAACCCCGCCCGAAGAGCGCCTGGCTGGCCGCGACCGCCTGTGCCATCTCCCGCTCGCCGTGCACCAGCGCGGTCAGCTCCTCGGCGAGCGCCCGCTGGGCGAGCCGCGCCTGCGGGCGTTCCGCCGTCGCCTTCTCCAGCTCCTCCAGCTCCTCCCGCGACCGGAAGCTGAAGTAGCGCAGGTAGCGGCTCACGTCGCGGTCATCGGCGTTGACCCAGAACTGGTAGAAGGCGTACGGGCTGGTCATCTCCGGGTCGAGCCAGACCGCGCCGGTCTCGCTCTTGCCGAACTTGGTGCCGTCGGACTTGGTGACCAGCGGCGTGGTGAAGGCCTGCACCGGGCCGGCGCCGCGCCGTCGGATGTAGTCGACCCCGGCGGTGATGTTGCCCCACTGGTCGGAGCCGCCGTACTGGAGCTGGCAGCCGTGCCGGCGGTGCAGCTCGAAGAAGTCGTTGGCCTGCAGGAGCTGGTAGCTGAACTCGGTGTAGCTGATCCCGGTCTCCAGGCGGGCCTTGACCACCTCACGCGCGAGCATCTTGTTCACCGGGAAGTGCTTGCCGACGTCCCGGAGGAACTCCACCACCGACATCTCGCCGGTCCAGTCCAGGTTGTTGACCAGTTGGGCCGCGTTCTCCCCGGTGTACGAGACGAACGGCGCGAGCTGGTCGCGGATCCGCTGGACCCAGCCGGCGATGACCTCGGGCGGGTTCAACGTCCGCTCCGCGCTCTCCTTCGGGTCGCCGATCTGGCCGGTGGCGCCACCGACCAGCAGCAGCGGCCGGTGCCCGGCGAGCTGGAGCCGGCGGGCCATCACGACCTGCATGAGGTTGCCGACGTGCAGACTCGGGGCGGTCGGATCGAAGCCCACATAGAAGGTGGTCGTCCCGCCGTCGAACAGCTCGCGCAGCTCGTCAAGGCCGGTCGAGTCCTGGATCAGGCCCCGCCACCGCAGGTCTTCGGTCAGGGAGTCCCGCCCGTGCGGGAGGTTGCTGTCGGTCACGGTCACCGATTCTCCCCCATCACCGGCCCCGGTCCGTAGCGGGTTTGCCCGCCAGGGACGACTACGCTGGCCGCGCCAGCGCAGGCGAGGAGGGGTTGCTGTGGAGATGCCGGACCTGACGGTGGGCTTGGTGGCCCTGCTGGGCCTCAAGCTCGACGAGGTCAGCGGGGACCGGGTGGTGATCCGCTGGCGGGTCCGCCCGGAGTTGCACCAGCCGTACGGGATCCAGCACGGCGGGGTCTACTGCTCGGTGGTGGAGACGGCGGCCAGCATCGGCGGCGCCCTCTGGCTGGGCGACCGGGGCCAGGTTGTCGGCGTGTCCAACCAGACCGACTTCCTGCGCGCGGTGCGGGACGGCGACCTGACCGCGGTCGGCACCCCGATCCACCGGGGCCGCAGCCAGCAGCTCTGGGCGGTGGAGATCACCGACGAGCGCGACCGGCTGGTGGCGCGCGGTCAGGTGCGGTTGCAGAACCTGACGTCCGCCTGACCGAGGGGGCGCGTCGGATCCGCGCCCGGCTATCCCCTGGCGTGGGCCGGAGAGACGGGCAGGTCGAGGACGTACGCGTCGCCCTCCCGCTGGAAGCCGAGCCGGTGGTAATAGGGGGCGACCATGCCCGGCGGACTGACCACTCGGCGGAAGCCACGGTCGGTGAAGAGGCGGCTGCGCCGGTAGACGAACTCGCCCGGGGTGAAGTCGCGGAACGACGGGGTGACGTAGTCCAGGTCGATCTGGGCCACCCCGTCAGCCTCGGCGTGCGACACCACCACGCCAACCACCTCGTCGGCGCGGACCACCAGGAACGCCGAACAGTCGGCGGCAGCCGGCTCCCAGCGGAAGTCCGGGTTGAACCGGGCGATGTCGGCCTCGTGCACCCGCAGCGTGTGGGCCAGGAACGCGTCGTCGGTGCGCACCTCGACCACCTGGTACGTCTGCTCGTCGTGCCGGGTGGCCAGCAGCGTGCGCAGATACCAGACGTTGATCACGGCGAGCACCACGTTCAGCCCGACCATGGGCCACACGTGCACGGCGGCGTTGTAGCCGATCAAGATGAGGCAGCCGACCAGGTTGAGGGCACGCAGCCGCAGGATGCGCGTCTGCAGCAGCGACCAGACCAGCAGCGCGGAGCCGGCCCAGCCGACGAGTTCCAGCCAGTTCACCCGGCGAGACTACTGCCTGCGCTGGTCAGCCGCCGATTCGGACAGCTCCAGCACGTACTCCTCGACCTCGGTGCCACGGCCCTCGGCGTACCCGGAATCCTCGCCGATCACGACGAAGCCGCACTTACGGAGCACGGCGAGCGAGGCGGCGTTGTCCTTTGCGGCGCGGGCCTGCACCGGACGCTGCGGCAGCTCGCGCAGGAGCTCGGCCAGCGCGGCCGTGGCGTGGCCGCGACCCCAGCGGCGCGGATCGATCCAGTAGCTGACCTCGGTGTGCTCCCCCACCGGGAAGGCAGCCACCCGCCCGACCACCTCGCCGTCGACCGTCACGGTCCGGGGGACGATCCGCTCGTCGGCGCGGATACGCGCCCAGTGGGCGTCGAAGGCGGCCCGATCGGACGGGTCCTTCGGGCCGAACGCGGCCATCCAGTTGGCCTGCGGATCCTGCTCGTGGCGGAAGAACGCGGGCAGGTCCTCGTCGCGTACCGGGCGGAGCCGCACCTCACTGGTCACCCGGGGAGGATACGCCCTCCGGCCGGCCTCGGGGGACCCCAGCGGGGTCACCCGGGCGGTGGACACGGTGCCCGCACCGGCCCGGCGGACCGGGGGACCCCCGACGATCGGAGCATGACCATGATGCACCGCCGCCCCGCTCGTCCCCACCATCACCACCATCACCACCGTCCCCACCACGGCCACTGCGGCCCGGCGCACCGCGTACGCCTCATCGCCGCCTCGGCGGCCGGAGCGCAGGCAACCGGCGCGCGGGCACTGGGCGCTACGGCCGCCGGGCACTTGGCGCTCGGCGCGGCGGCCCTGGGCGCCGTGGCGGTGGGCGCGCTCGCCATCGGCCGGCTGGCGATCCGGCGGGCGGTCATCCGGGAACTGCGCATCGGCCGGCTGGAGGTGGATGAGCTGGTCGTCCGCCACCGCACTCAGCCCGCCGCGGACGCCGGTTAGGCGTACCGCTCAGGCCGGGTCGCGGCCGGCGAGCAGGTCTTCGAAGCTGGTGGTGAGGGCGAACGGGTCGGCCGGTCCGGCCGCGGCCGGGCGGCGGTCCACCTGCTCGGCCAACTCGCTGCCGGCCCGCCGGATCCGGGCGCGCAGGGCGTTCTCGGCGCCCTGCCCGGACCAGTCCTCGGGCGCCGCGAAGACCGCCGTCGGCACCACCACCGCCCGCAGGTACGTGAACATCGGTCGGACCGCGTGTTCCAGAGCCAGCGAGTGGCGGGCGGTGCCGCCGGTGGCCCCGACCAGCACCGGCCGGTCGGCGAGGGCGTCCTTGTCCACCACGTCGAAGAACGATTTGAACAGCCCGTTGTACGACGCGTTGAAAATCGGGGTGACCGCGACCAGCCCGTCCGCGCTCGCCACCGTGTCCAGCGCTTCCCGCAGGGCGGCCGGCGGGAAGCCGGTGAGCAGGTGGTTCACCACGTCGTGGGCGTGCTCGCGCAGCTCGATCGGCCGGATCTCCACCTCGGCGCCGCGCCGGACCAGCTCGTCGCGGGCGGCCGCGGCGAGCTGGTCGGCGAGCAGCCGGGTCGAGGAGGGCTGGCCGAGGCCGGCCGAGACCACGGCCAGGGTGCGCCGGGTCATCGGCCATCCTCCGCGCCGCTCACGGCGTCTCGGGCCGCCTTCAGGCTGGCGTGTGTGGGCGCCTCGGGCACGTGCGGCGGTCGCAGCGAGTCGAACTCCTTGCGGAGCACCGGGACGACCTCCTCGCCGAGCAGGTCGAGCTGTTCCAGGACGGTCTTGAGCGGCAGCCCGGCGTGGTCGACCAGGAAGAGCTGACGCTGGTAGTCGCCGACGTACTCGCGGAAGCCGAGCGTCCGGTCGATGACCTGCTGCGGGCTGCCCACGGTCAGCGGGGTCTCCCGGGTGAACTCCTCCAGCGACGGCCCGTGCCCGTAGACCGGGGCGTTGTCGAAGTACGGCCGGAACTCGCGGACCGCGTCCTGGGAGTTCTTGCGCATGAAGACCTGCCCGCCGAGGCCGACGACGGCCTGGTCGGCGGAGCCGTGGCCGTAGTGCTCGAAGCGCTGCCGGTAGAGGCCGACCATCCGCTGGGTGTGCTCCTTGGGCCAGAAGATGTGGTTGGCGAAGAAGCCGTCCCCGTAGTACGCGGCCTGCTCGGCGATCTCAGGGCTGCGGATCGAGCCGTGCCAGACGAACGGCGGCACGCCGTCGAGCGGGCGCGGGGTCGAGGTGAACGACTGCAGCGGGGTGCGGAAGCGCCCCTTCCAGTCGACCACGTCCTCGCGCCACAGCCGGCGCAGCAGGTCGTAGTTCTCGATGGCCAGGGGGATGCCGTTGCGGATGTCCTGCCCGAACCAGGGGTAGACCGGGCCGGTGTTGCCGCGTCCCATCATCAGGTCCACCCGGCCGTCGGCCAGGTGTTGCAGCATCGCGTAGTCCTCGGCGATCTTCACCGGGTCGTTGGTGGTGATCAGCGTGGTCGAGGTGGAGAGCAGCAGCCGCTCGGTGCGCGCGGCGATGTGGCCGAGCATGGTGGTCGGCGAGGACGGCACGAACGGCGGGTTGTGGTGCTCGCCGGTGGCGAAGACGTCGAGGCCGACTTCCTCGGCCTTGAGCGCGATGGCCACCATGGCCTTGATCCGCTCATGCTCGGACGGCATCCGCCCGTTGGTCGGGTCGACCGTGACGTCGCCGACGGTGAAGACTCCGAACTGCATGATCCAGCTCCTCGCGTGACGCCCGGGTCGGTGCGGCCCGGATCGCACCGCACAACATACTTGACGAGTCAACTATTCCGGGTCGACGGAACGGCCATCACCGGCGACACCCGCTCGGGTGGCTCCGCTCACAGACGGCAGACCGACCGGCCGCGGGCGGCGCTCCCGATTACCGGTGAAGTGTCAGGTGCGCCGCCGCCGCGGAACATGGCGGCGATAGGCGCTCACCGTCGGGTCACCGTCGATCCAGAACCGCCAGGGCACGTCGAGCGCCCCGGTCACCCCGACTCGGGGGCCGGCCGCGATCGCCGGCACCGGCGCCACGGCGGGCCGTAGCCGTACCGGGCCGTCGCCCAGCAGGTCGGCGCCGTAGACCGCGCGGTCGATGCCGAGCGCCGCGCAGAGCCGGGCGGGCCCGCGTGCCAGGTCCACGTCCCGGCGTACGGCGAGCCGGCGCGCCCGGGCGAGGTCGAGGCCGTCGACCACCTCGCCGGCGCGCAGCAGCACCGCCGACGCTTCCCCTTCCGGGCCGGTCACCACATTGACGCACCAGTGCATGCCGTACGTGAAGTAGACGTAGGCGTGGCCGGACGGCCCGAACATCACCGCGTTGCGTGGCGTGCGCCCCCGGTGCGCGTGCGAAGCCGGGTCCCCGGCGGTGCCCGCGTACGCCTCGACCTCGGTGATCCGGACGGTGACCTCGCCGGCGGTGAGCAGGCAGCCGAGCAGCCCGCGGGCGGCGGGCACCACCGGCCCGGCGAGCAGGTCCGCGAGGGTGGCGAGGTCGGTGCTGGTCACCCGGAAACCCTATCCGGCGACAGCCGGAACTGGCACAGAATGGTTTCAATAGTCCGTTGACAAAGAGCTGTTCAAGCGGCTTTGATGGACGGCATGGTCACCATGGACAACGACCCGTTCACCGCTCCGGACGCTGCCCAGGCCCGGGCCCATCGCAACTACGCCGCGCTGCTGCGCATCGCCGAGCGGCACGCCGGCACCAATGCCCGCCGTCGGCGGTACGCACACCCCGACGTGCCGGACGCGTACGAGGCGGCCACCCTGGTGATGGCCCTGGCCGGCGGTGCGGAGCTGGAGGAGGGCGAGGAGCCGGTCGACCAGGCCGACCTGATGGCCGCGCTGACCCTGATCCCGCACGTGCGGGCGGAGGTCGACGTACTCGAGGCGGGGCTGTTGCAGGTGGCCCGCGCCCGGGGGCTGACCTGGCAGGCGATCGCCTTCGGGCTCGGCCTGGGCAGCGCCCAGGCGGCCCGGCAGCGCTACGAGCGGCTCACCGTCCGCACCGGCACCGCCGACTGACCGGCGGAACTGTCACAGTGCCCGGCGAGACTGCCCAGACGGACGGCAGCGGAGGAACGCGATGACGCGCGACGAGATGCGGGCATACTGCTTGGCGAAGCCGGGTGCCTGGCTGGATCAGCCGTGGGAGGGCGACGAGGTCGTCAAAGTGGGCAGCAGGATCTTTGCCTTCCTCGGCTCGCCGGAGGGCGAGGCGCGGGTGGGCCTGAAGTGCGGCCCGTCCCGGGAGGTCGCCGACGAGTGGCTGCACCGGTTTCCCGACGACGCCCGCCCCTCCCCCTACATCGGGCGGTCGGGATGGAACACGCTGCGGCTCGACGGCGACATCCCCGACGAGGAACTGCGTGAGGCGCTCGACGGGTCGTACGACGCGGTGGTGGCGAAGCTGCCGAAACGGGAGCGTCCGACAGCCTGAACACTCGGGGAAGCGGTGGCCATCCGGCGTAGCGGCTGTTTCGTTGGCACGGCGTCTCGGGAAGACTGACGCCGGCCGTATCGAACAGCCGTTCCCCGGGGGGTTCCATGAAAGCGACCACGCAGGACGTCGTGACGAAACGGTCCGGAGCGGACGGCCGGGTGCCGGCACTGCGGCTGACCGGCCTGCACAAGGCGTTCGGCGCGAACATCGCAGTCAACCACGTCGACCTGGCCGTGCCGCAGGGATCGTTCTTCGGCCTGGTCGGCCCGAACGGCGCCGGCAAGACCACCGCGCTGTCCATGGCGGTCGGCCTGCTGCGTCCCGACGAGGGCCGCTCGGAGGTGTTCGGCGTGGACGTCTGGGACGACCCGGTCCAGGCGCGGGCGCTGATGGGTGTCCTGCCCGACGGGCTGGCGATGCCCGAACGGCTCACCGGCCGAGAGCTGCTCACGTTCATCGGGCAGCTGCGCGGGATCGAGCCGGCCGTGCTCGCCGAGCGCACCCAGGAGCTGCTCGACGTGATGGAGCTCAACGACGCCGAGACCACCCTCGTGGTCGACTACTCGACCGGCATGCGCAAGAAGATCGGCCTGGCCACCGCGCTGCTGCACGGGCCGCGACTGCTGGTGCTGGACGAGCCGTTCGAGGCGGTCGACCCGGTGTCCACGGCCGCGCTCAAGGCGATCCTCGTACGGTTCGTCGAGTCGGGCCGCTCGGTGGTGCTGTCCAGCCACGTCATGCCGCTGGTCGAGCAGCTCTGCGACACGGTCGCGATCATGACCAGGGGCCGGGTCGTCGCGGCCGGGCCGCTGGCCGAGGTCCGCGGCGAGCAGACGCTGGAGCAGACGTTCGTCCGGCTGGTCGGTGGCGACGAGCTCGCCGGCAGGGGGCTGTCGTGGCTGGCGTCCTGATCCGGATGAAGCTGGCGATCATCCGGAACTCCATGACCGGCGGCAAGGCCGCCTGGATGGTCACCGGCGGCATCTTCGGGCTGCTGTTCGCCACCGCCACGATCTGGCTGACGTTCGTCGACATCGCCAGGCCGGGTCTGCTGGGCGATCTGCTCGCCTGCGTCTGGGCGATGTGGCTGCTGGGCTGGGTGATCGGCCCGCTGTGGGGCGGTTCGGCCGTGCTGCGCGCCGACCACTTCGCGCTGCTTTCGGTGCCGCGCCGCAAACTCGCGGTCGGGCTGCTCGGCGCCGCCTTCGTCGGCATCACCACGGCGGTCACGGCCCTGGCCTTCCTCAGCCTGATCACGTACGCGGCGCACCTGGGCGTGGTGGCGGCCCTGATCGCCGTCCCGGCCGCTGCCGGGGAACTCGTGTTCGTGGTGCTGCTGTCGCGCGTCGCGTACGCCCTCCTCGGTTTTGTCGCCACCTCCCGGATCGGCGCCGCGATCACCGGCGTGCTCTTCGCCGCCATGATCGTCCTCGCCCAGTCCGGCTGGATGATCATCGTGGCGATCATCTACTCGGACGTGCTCTCCACCGGCTTCTCGTCCACGTTCTCCACCACGCTGCGCTGGATCCCGTCGAGCTGGGGCCTGGTCGCCGTCGACGCCGCCGGCCACGGCGACTGGCCGCTGGTCCTCGGCGCGCTCGCCGGCCTGGCCGTACTCATCGGCCTGCTCCTGCTGATCTGGGCGGCCACCCTCGGCACGCCACGCCGCTCACGGGTCACCATCCGCGGCATCGGCCACGCCCCCGTGCCGACCGGCGGCCTGTTCGCCGGCCCGACCGGCGCGGTCTTCCGCAAGGAGCTGCGCACCTGGTGGCGCGACCCGCTGCGGACCACCACGGCCACCGTGCCGATCGCCTGGGCGCTGCTCACCGCGCTGCTGCCACTCACCTTCGGCGAGAAGGTGCTGCTGCCGTGGGCCGGCCCAGCCGTCGCCCTGTTCGCCATCACCTCCGCCGGCAACCTGTACAGCCAGGACGGCACCGCCCTCTGGCAGACCATCACGACCGGCGCCCAACATGCGGACGTACGCGGCAGGCAGTGGGCCTACCTGGCCGTGTTCGGCCCGATCTCGATCGCCCTCAGCATCGGCTTCAACATCTGGAGCGGCTACACCTGGGCCTGGCCGTGGATCGCCGCCACCCTGCCGGCGCTGCTCGGCGGCGGTGCCGGCATGATCATCTACGCCTCGGTGGCCGCGATGGTGCCCGGTCCCGACGCGCACAAGCGCCCGGACAACCCGCTCGAACGCGCCGACACCACCGGACAGTCCCAGGTGCTGTTCTGGGCCGGCCTGATCCCGGCCGCCCCGGCGCTCACCGCCGTACTCCTCGGCGACCAGTTCGACCTGCCCGTGCTGCGGTGGGCCGGCGGACCGATCAGCCTGGCGACCGGTGTCGCGCTCGCCTGGTGGCTGGGCTCGGTGGCGAGTAGGCGGCTCACCGCCAAGGGCGCGGAGATGCTGCACCTCATGCATACCGGCCGGAACACGGCTGCGGGCCGGGCAGCGGCGTCGGGCGGCACCAGGATCGAGCTGTCCAAGCGGGACTCGGCGATCCTCGGCCTCTGCCTGCCCGGCGGCTCGATCCTGCTGTTCCCTCAGGGCCTGCTGCCGCTCGTGTTCGTCCTCACCGGCGTCGACGTGAAGTCCTGGTTCCTGGCGATGTACCTGCCGCGCGAGTGGGGGCTACCGGTCGCCGGCGTCAGCATCCTGATCGGCATCTTCCTGTACTCCCAGGCCATCCTGATCACCGTCCGCAACAAGAAGATCCGGGCCCAGCGCGAGGCCACCATGGCCCGCGACCGCGACGCGGCACGAAGGCCCTCAGCGGCACGCTGAGGGCCTTCTGCTCCGTCCCGGGTTCAGCGGGGTACGACCCGCTCGGCGGCCCAGTCCCGCCAGCCGGCCAGCTTGTCCGCGGCGGCGGCGAGTTGGTCGGCCACCGGCCCGGGGCCGGTCGAGCCGGGGGTGGTCCGGGCCGCCAGGGCGGAGCGGACCGAGAGCACGTCCCGCACCGACGGGTCCAGGTGCGGGCTGACCGTGGTGAGGTCGGCGTCGGAGACCTCGTCGAGGGCGCAGTCGCGGGCCACGCAGAGCGCCACCAGCCGGCCGGTGATCTCGTGCGCGTCGCGGAACGGCACGCCCCGGCGGACCAGCCAGTCGGCCACCTCGGTGGCGAGCGAGAAGCCGACCGGCGCGGCGGACACCAGGCGGTCGACGCGTACCGTCATCGTGGAGATCATCCCGGCGAGGGCCGGCAGCAGCAGTTCCAGGGTGTCGACCGCGTCGAAGGCCGGCTCCTTGTCCTCCTGCATGTCCCGGTCGTAGGTCATCGGCAGGCCCTTGAGCATGGTGAGCACGCTCATCAGCCCGCCGACGAGCCGCCCGGACTTGCCCCGGGCCAGCTCCGCGACGTCCGCGTTCTTCTTCTGCGGCATGATCGACGAGCCGGTGGCGAAGGCGTCGTCCAGCTCGACCCAGCCGAACTCGTGCGACGTCCAGAGCACCACCTCCTCGCCGAGGCGGGACAGGTGCACGCCGATCATCGCGGTGACGAAGAGGAACTCGGCGACGAAGTCCCGGTCGGCGACGGCGTCCATCGAGTTGGCGAAGGACGTGCGGAAGCCCAGCTCCTTGGCGACCGCCACCGGGTTCAGCGGCAGCCCGGAGCCGGCCAGCGCGCCCGCCCCGAGCGGGCTGATCGCGGTCCGATGGTCCCAGTCGCGCAGCCGCTCCAGGTCGCGCAGCAGCGGCTGCACGTGGGCGAGCAGCCAGTGGCCGAAGGTGACCGGCTGGGCGTGCTGGAGGTGGGTCATGCCGGGGGCGGCGGTGTCGATGTGCCGCTCGGCCTGCTCGACCAGGGCCTCGGCCAGCTCGACCAGGCGGGCGGCCACCCCGCGGGCGTGGTCACGCAGATAGAGCCGCAGGTCGGTGGCGACCTGGTCGTTGCGGGACCGGCCGGCGCGCAGCTTGCCGCCGAGGCCACCGAGCCGCTCCAGCAGGCCGCGCTCCAACGCGGTGTGCACGTCCTCGTCGTCGACGGTCGGCCGGAACGCCCCGGAGGCGCAGGCGGCCTCCAGGTCGTCCAGCGCGGCCAGCATCTTCCCCAGTTCCTCGGGGTCGAGCAGACCGGCGCCGGCCAGGACCCGGGCGTGCGCCCGGGACCCGGCGATGTCGTACGGGGCGAGACGCCAGTCGAACTGGACGCTCACCGACAGCCGTGCGAGCGCCTCGGACGGTCCGCCGGCGAACCGGCCTCCCCAGAGGCTCGTCCGGTTGGCGGGGGCGCTGTTCTCGGTCAGGCTCTTGTCGTCCACCCCACCCATCATTGCAGCGTTCACCTTTCGCTCCCGACTGCGGGGCTCACTCGCCGCGCTCGTTCACTCCTCGCGGTCGCGCTCACGGTCAGGCGCCGCCGAGCCGGGCGTCCCGCGCGGCGGCCATCCTGCTAGGCAGGCCCCACAGCTGCACGAACCCCTTGGCCAGGGACTGGTCGAAGGTGTCGCCGGTGTCGTAGGTGGCCATGCCGAAGTCGTAGAGGCTGGACTCGGAGCGCCGGCCGGTGACGATGGCCCGCCCGCCGTGCAGGGTGAGCCGCACCTCGCCGGTGACGTGCCGCTGGGCGTCGTCGATGAACGCGTCGAGCGCCTGCTTCAACGGCGAGAACCACAGGCCGTCGTAGACCAGCTCGCCCCAGCGCTGGTCGACGCCGCGCTTGAACCGGGCCAGGTCTCGTTCGACCGTGACGTTCTCCAGCTCCTGGTGGGCGGTGATCAGGGCGATCGCCCCGGGGGCCTCGTAGACCTCACGGCTCTTGATGCCCACGAGGCGGTCCTCGACCATGTCGAGCCGGCCGACGCCCTGGGCGCCGGCGCGCCGGTTGAGTTCCAGGATCGCCTGGTACGGGGTGACCGTCTCGCCGTCGATGGCGACCGGCACGCCCCCGTCGAAGGTGATGACCACCTCGTCGGCGTCCCGCTCCTGCGCCGGGTCGGCAGTGTAGGAGTACAGGTCCTCGATCGGGCCGTTCCAGATGTCCTCCAGGAAGCCGGTCTCGACCGCGCGGCCCCACAGGTTCTGGTCGATGGAGTACGGCGACTTGGCCGACACGTCGATCGGCAGCCCCTTCTCCTCGGCGAAGGCGATCGCCTTGTCCCGGGTCCAGGCGAAGTCCCGGGCCGGTGCGATGATCTTCAGGTCGGGCGCGAGCGCGCCCAGGCCGACCTCGAAGCGGACCTGGTCGTTGCCCTTGCCGGTGCAGCCGTGCGACACGATCGTGCCGCCGTGCTTCGTCGCCGCGGCGACCAGGTGCTTGACGATCAGCGGCCGGGACAACGCCGAGACCAGCGGGTACCGGTCCATGTAGAGGGCGTTGGCACGGATCGCCGGCAGGCAGTACTCGGCGGCGAACTCGTCGCGCGCGTCGACCACCTCCGATTCGACCGCGCCGCAGTCCAGCGCGCGCTGCCGGATGACGTTCATGTCCTCGCCGCCCTGGCCGACGTCGACCGCTACCGCGATCACCTCGGCGCCGGTCTGCTCGGCCAGGTACGGAATGGCGACGGAGGTGTCGAGACCCCCGGAGTACGCCAGGACGACCCGCTCGCTCATGGTGTGCTGCCCCCTTCAACGGTTTCTTCCCGGCGGGCCCACGCGGCGAGCTTGTCGCCCAACGCGGCGCCGCCGACGGCCTCGCGGGCCACGACGAGGATGGTGTCGTCGCCGGCGATGGTGCCGACGACCTCGGGCAGGCCCGCTCGATCCAACGCGCTGGCCAGGTAGTGGGCTGCGCCCGGCGGGGTGCGCAGTACGGCGATGTTGCCGCTGGCGTCGACCCCGTTGAGCAGTTCACGCAGCAGCCGGACGAGCCGGGCCGGGGCCGTCTCGGCCTCGCGCAACGGCCGGTGGCCGTCCTCGGGGATCAGGTAGACGGCGCGCCCGTCGCCGCCGCGGGCGGTGACCGCCCCCAGTTCCTTCAGGTCCCGGGAGAGGGTGGCCTGAGTGACCTGGATGCCGTCGCCGGCGAGCAGGTCGGCCAGCTCGGTCTGCGAGTGGATCGCCTTGTCGCGGATCAGCTCGACGATGCGGCCGTGCCGGGCGGCGCGGGTCAGCGGGGCGGTCATGTGGATGCCTCCAGGAGAAAGGTCAGCAGCGCCTTCTGGGCGTGCAGGCGATTCTCCGCCTCGTCGAACACCGCGCTGTGCGGCCCGTCGAGCACCTCGTCGGTGATCTCCTCGCCCCGGTGGGCGGGCAGGCAGTGCAGCACGATGACGTCCGCCGCGGCGTGGCCGAGCAGCGCGTCGTTGACCTGGTAGGGCAGGAACGGGGTGAGCCGGTCGAGCCCGTCGCTCTCCTGGCCCATCGAGGTCCAGGTGTCGGTGGCGATCACGTCCGCGCCACGGACCGCGTCGACCGGGTCGGTGAGCGCGCGGACCGACCCGCCGGTGCCGGCGGCGATCTTCTCGGCCCGGGCGACCACCTCGGGGTCGGGCTGGAAGCCGACCGGCCCGGCGACCCGGACGTGCATCCCTGCGGTCGCCCCGGCCAGCAGGTACGAGTGCGCCATGTTGTTCGCCGCGTCCCCGACGTACGCCAGGGTGCGCCCGGCGGTCACGCCGAACCGTTCCCGGACGGTGAGCAGGTCCGCGAGGAGCTGGCACGGGTGGTAGGCGTCGGTGAGTGCGTTGATCACCGGCACGGTGGCGTGCGCGGCGACCTCGGCGATCCGGTCGTCGCCGTGGGTGCGCAGCACGATCGCCGCCACGTAGCGGGAGAGCACCCGACCGGCGTCGGCCAGGGTCTCGCCCCGCCCGAAGTGGGTGACCTGGGTGTCCACCACGAGCGGGTGCCCGCCCAGCTCGGCGATGCCGACGTCGAAGGAGATCCGGGTCCGCAGGCTCTGCTTGTCGAAGAGCACCGCCACCGACTTCGGCCCGGCGAGGGGCCGCAGCGCGAACCGGTCGGCCTTCATCCGGGCGGCGAGGTCGAGCACGGCCGTCTGCTCGGCGGGCGACAGGTCGTCGTCGCGCAGGAAGTGCCGGATCATGCGGAGACCTCCGTCGTGGTCGGGCTCGGCGCCGGGCCGGTCGAGATCTTGGAGGATTTCGGCCCCTGGAGGGGCCGCTTCCTTCCAAGATCCGGGGCGGGCGCGGCGGTGTCGAGGGCGGCGGGGAGGGCCGCGAGGAAGGCGTCGGCCTGTTCGGCGGTGAGGATCAGCGGCGGGGCGAGCCGGACCACGCCGGGCTGCACCGGGTTGACCAGGAAACCGGCGTCGCGCAGCGCGGTGGTCACCGCGCCGGAGACCGGCTCGGCGAGCACGACGCCGAGCAGCAGGCCGGCGCCGCGGACCTCGGTGACGAGGGGGTGGCCGAGCGCCTCGATCCCGCCCCGCAGCCGCTCGCCGACCCGCTTCACGTGGTCGAGCAGTCCCTCGTTGGCGATGGTGGCGACCACGGCGAGGGCGGCCGCGCAGCTGACCGGGTTACCGCCGAAGGTGGTGCCGTGTGAGCCGGGGTCGAGCAGGTCGGCGGCCCGGCCGAAGGCCAGGCAGGCGCCGATGGGCAGGCCGCCGCCGAGCCCCTTGGCCAGGGTCACCAGGTCCGGCTCGACGCCCTCGGCCTGGTGCGCGAACCAGTGCCCGGTACGACCGACGCCGGTCTGCACCTCGTCGAGCACCAGCAGCGCGCCGTGCGCGGCGGTGATCCGCCGAGCCTCGGTCAGGTAGCCGGCGGGCGGCACGACGACGCCGTTCTCGCCCTGGATCGGCTCGATGATCACCATGGCGGTGGCGTCGGTGACGGCCGCTTCCAGGGCGGCGGCGTCGCCGTACGGGACGTGGGTGACGTCGCCGGGGAGCGGGCGGAACGGGTCGGCCTTGGCCGGCTGGCCGGTGAGCGCCAGGGCGCCCATGGTCCGGCCGTGGAAGCCGCCCCGGGCGGCGACCACGTGGGTACGCCCGGTGAGCCGGGAGAGCTTGAACGCGGCCTCGTTCGCCTCCGCGCCGGAGTTGGCGAAGAACACCCGCCCGGGGCGGCCGGCCAGGGCCAGCAGCAGTTCGGCCAGGGCGACCGGCGGCTCGGCGACGAACAGGTTGGACACGTGCCCGAGGGTGGCGACCTGCCGGGACACGGCGGCCACCACGGCCGGGTGGGCGTGGCCGAGGGCGTTGACGGCGATGCCGCCGAGCAGGTCGACGTACTCCCGGCCGGCCTCGTCGACCACGACGGCGCCGGAGCCGGAGACGAGCGCCAGCGGCGGGGTGCCGTAGTTGTTCATCAGGGCCTGGCCCCAGCGTTCGACCAGCGTGCTCATGACGCGACCACCATCGTGCCGAACCCTTCCGAGGTGAACACCTCGAGCAGCGTGGAGTGGGCGACCCGGCCGTCGACGACGTGCGCGGCGGGCACTCCCCCGCGTACCGCCCGCAGGCAGGCCTCCATCTTCGGGACCATCCCCGACTCCAGGGACGGCAGCAGTTTCGCCAGGTCGTCGGTGCTGATCTCACTGACCAGGCTGGACGTGTCGGGCCAGTCCGCGTACAGGCCGGGGACGTCGGTGAGCACGACCAACTTGCGCGCGTCGAGAGCGACCGCGAGCGCGGCGGCGGCGGTGTCGGCGTTGAGGTTGTGCAGCACCCCGTCGACGTCCGGCGCGACCGTGGAGATCACCGGGATCCGGCCGGCCGCGATCAGGTCGGCCACCGCCGAGACGTCCACCGACTCCACGTCGCCGACCTGGCCGACGTCGACCGGCTCCCCGTCCACGTACGCCGGGCGGCGCACGGCGGTGAACAGCCCGGCGTCCTCGCCGGAGAGCCCGACGGCGAACGGCCCGTACGCGTTGATCAGCCCGACCAGTTCCCGGCCGACCTGCCCCACGAGGACCATTCGCACGACGTCCATCGCCTCGGGGGTGGTGACCCGCAGGCCGCCCTTGAACTCGCTGGCGATGCCGAGCCGCCTCAGCATGGCGGAGATCTGCGGCCCACCGCCGTGCACGACGACCGGCTTGAGGCCGGCGTACCGGAGGAAGACCATGTCGGCGGCGAAGGCCCGCTGCAACTCGGGGTCGACCATCGCGTTGCCGCCGTACTTGACCACGACGGTGGCGCCGGAGAAGCGGGCCAGCCAGGGCAGCGCCTCGATCAGCGTCTCGGCCTTGGCCTGGGCCCGGGTGAGGTCGGCGGTGAGGCTCATGAGGAGTACGCCGAGTTCTCGTGCACGTACGCGTGCGACAGGTCGTTGGTCCAGATGGTCGCCGCCGTGTCCCCGGCGTGCAGGTCGATCCGGATGGTGACGTCCCGCCCGGCGAGGTCGACCTTGGACCGGTCCTCGGCGGCGGCCCCGTCCCGGCACACCCACACCCCGTTGACCGCGACGTCCACGCCGTCCGGCTCGAACGCGGCGGCGGTGGTGCCGACCGCGGCGAGGATCCGACCCCAGTTCGGGTCGTTGCCGAACAGCGCGGTCTTGACCAGGTTGTTCCGGGCCACCGACCGGCCGACCTCGACCGCGTCCTCCTCGCCGGCGGCGCCGACCACCTCGATGGCGATCTGCTTGGTGGCGCCCTCCGCGTCGGCGATGAGCTGCTGGGCCAGGTCGTGGCAGGCTGCGGTGACCGCGGCGGTCAGCTCGGCCTCGCTGGGCTCGATGCCGGACGCGCCGCTGGCCAGCAGCAGCACGGTGTCGTTGGTGGACATGCAGCCGTCGGAGTCGACCCGGTCGAAGGTGACCCGGGTGGCGGCCCGCAGCGCGGCGTCGAGGGTCCCCGGTCCGGCCACCGCGTCGGTGGTGAGCACGCAGAGCATGGTGGCCATAGCGGGGGCGAGCATGCCGGCGCCCTTGGCCATGCCGCCGACGGTCCAGCCACTGCCCCGGGCCACGGTGGTCTTGGGACGGGTGTCGGTGGTCATGATCGCCTCGGCGGCCTGCCGGCCGCCGTCGCGCGACAGCCCGCGCACGGCACCGCGTACGCCGGAGAGCAGGGCGGACATGGGGAGCCGCTCGCCGATAAGGCCGGTGGAGCAGACCGCGACCTCGCCCGCGCCGAGCATCAGCCGGGGGCTGCTCGCGGTGAGCGCGGCGGCGGTGTGCTCGGCGGTGGCGTGGGTGTCCTGGAAGCCGGCCGGGCCGGTGCAGGCGTTGGCCCCGCCGGAGTTGAGCACCACGGCGCGGACCACGCCGCCCCGCACGACCTTCTGGGTCCAGAGCACCGGCGCGGCCTTGACCCGGTTGGCGGTGAAGACGGCGGCGACCCCGGCGTCGGGCCCGTCGTTGACGACGAGGGCGACGTCGCTGGCGCCGCTGGCCTTGAGGCCGGCGGCGACACCGGCGGCGCGGAAGCCTCGGGGGGTGGTGACGGTCACGGAGCCACTCCAAAGGCGGACAGTCCGGTGGTCTCGGGGAGGCCGAGCATCAGGTTGGCGTTCTGCACGGCCTGGCCGGCCGCGCCCTTGCCCAAGTTGTCGATGGCGCTGACCACGATCACCCGGCCCGAGTCGACGTCGACCGTGGCCTGGAGGTGGCAGGAGTTCGAGCCGGCGGTGGCGGCGGTGTGCGGCCACGCCCCCTCGGGCAGCAGGTGCACGAAGGGCGCGTCCGCGTACGCCCGGCCCAGCACCTCGCGCGGGTCGGCGTCGCCGGTCGGCACGGCGGTGACCGTGGCGAGGATGCCCCGGGGCATGGGAGCGAGCACCGGGGTGAAGGAGACGCTGGTCGCCCCGGTGGCCTGCTTGATCTCGGGCACGTGCTGGTGGGCGCCGACCTTGTAGGGCGACAGGTCGCCCATCACCTCGCTGCCCAGCAGGTGGGCCTTCGCGGCCCGGCCGGCGCCGGAGGTGCCGGAGGCGGCGACCACCACCACGTCGGTGGGGTGGACCGCGCCGGCGGCGATCAGCGGGGCGAGGGCGAGGGTGGTGGCGACCGCGTAGCAGCCGGTGCTGGCGACCCGGGTCGCGGCAGCGATCTCGGCCCGCTGACCGGGCAGTTCGGGCAGCCCGTAGGTCCAGGCGCCGGTGTGCGGGCCGCCGTAGTAGCGGGCCCAGGCCGCCGCGTCGCGCAGCCGGTGGTCGGCACCGAGGTCGATCACCTTGACCGTGGCGGGGAGGGCGGCGGCGAGGGCCGCCGACTCGCCGTGCGGCAGGGCCAGGAAGACCAGGTCCGCGTCGGCCAGGGTGGCCGGGTCGGTCGCGCCGAGCACCAGGTCCAGCCCGACGAGCTGCGGGTGCACGGCGGCGACGGGTTGGCCGGCCTGAGTGTGGGCGGTGGCCGCGACGAGGTCGAGTTCGGGGTGCCCGGCGAGCAGGCGAAGCAGTTCGCCGCCGGCGTACCCGCTGGCCCCGGCGACCGCTACCCGGATACCCATACCCACCTCCGCATGAC
Organism: Micromonospora sp. NPDC048999; assembly: GCF_040649295.1. NCBI lineage: Bacteria > Bacillati > Actinomycetota > Actinomycetes > Micromonosporales > Micromonosporaceae > Micromonospora > Micromonospora sp. NPDC048999. Next base: position 18,693 of record NZ_JBEZFI010000017.1, read on the forward strand.
TATGCAAAGAAGGCTAACAGGGGTTGGCGAGGCGCTGCAAGTTCATACAGCAGAACGCATGAAATTCGACGACCGGCGCGGCACCCCAGGCCGCGCGCTCATCACTTGTGGGGCAGGCCGGGCGGTGGCGCCATCTCCCGGAGAAACACCCGCCAGCTGATCACGTTCGCGGCGGCGACGCCGATCAGCACGACGGCGGCGGCCACGGCCACCAACAGGGGCGGCAGCAACAGGGCCACCGGGGTCAGGACCGCGAGCGCCAGCAGCCCGCTCGGCCGCGACCACGAGACCCGGCTGAAGCCGGCGTAGTCGAGCATCCCTCGGCCGACCAGGAACAAGGCCGGGCCGCCGAGAGCGACCGCGATCGGGACAGCACGGTCGCGCCGAAGGGGTGCGAAATGATCAACCTGTCCCCCACCGCGCTGACCGCGACGCCGACCACCATGAGCAGGTGCGCGTACGACGCGACGTCACCCACGTAGGCCGGGCCCGGGAGGACGCGATGGCGCACGATGACCATGACCTGGATCATCGGCCGGGTGGGGTCGTATCGGTTGGCCGTCCAGGCCATGCGGTACCAGAGCCACCAGAGGGCCAGGGTCAGCACCATCGCCGAGTAGAAGCCGCACCAGTTCAGCTGCTCGACCAGCCGGTCCGAGAGGCGGGTGAAGGCGAACACGAGGACCACGTCGAAGAGCAGCTCGACGAAACCGGCCCGGCTCGGAGGCTCCCGGCTGCCCGGCAGCTCGGTCGCCGCACCCCGCATGGCCATATGCTTCTGCCCTACTTATCCCCTTTGGCCCAGTATCCCGCAGCGGCAGCCGGACGGCGGTCAGTCCCTCGTCTGCGGCCGCCGCGCCGTCCGGGCCTGTGCCCGCCGGTGCCGCAGGATCATCCAGGTCAGGGCGATGGTAAGCCCGGCGAGAACCCAGATGAAGGCCATCAGCTCATAGAATTTCATCGTTTTGAACCTCCCTCGTCAGGGGCGGCTTCCGCCACCCGAATCCGGTTCGAGCACGGTCAACGCCGCGACGATCAGCGCCTCGACGCCGGCCGGCAGGGCCAGCCCGACGCTCGGGGCGAAGGCCGCGCTGTGATTCGTCGGCAGGCTGCCGAGCTTCTCGGCCGCGCTCGCGCCAGCTGCCGCCCGCCACTGACGCGGCCCGACCGTGCCGAGCATCCAGTAGCTGCTCGGGATGCCGGCGGCCAGGAGTGGGAAGTCCTCGGACGCCAGGGACGGCGGCCACCAGGCGACCCGTTCCGCGCCGAACGCCCCCTCGTGGGCGGCCCGCACCCGTGCGGTCACCGCCGGATCGCCCTGGTAGGCCGGGGCCCGCGACACCACCCGTATCCGCGGCTCATCCGGGCTGCCGGCAGCCTCGCAGCAGGCCCGAACCATGCGGACCACGCTCTCCAACACGCGGTCCAGCGTCTGATCGGACAGCGCCCGGATCGTGACCCCGAGCGTGGCATGGTCGGCGATGACACCCGGATGCCGACCGGCCCGCAGGGTTCCCACGGTGAGCGCTACCTGCTCGGCCGGGCTCACCTGCCGGGCCACGATCGTCTGCAGCTGCACGACGATGCTCGCCGCAAGCACCACCGGGTCCACGCACAGGTGCGGCGTGGCGGCGTGGCCGCCCCGCCCGGTCACGGTGACGTCCAGGGTGACGCTGCCGGCCGTCATCGGGCCGCTGCCGTGGGCCACCATTCCCGCGGGCAGTGGCGCCGCGTGCTGGGCGAGGACAAAATCGGGACGGCCGAACCGCTCGTAGAGGCCGTCATCGAGCAGGTCCGCCGCGCCCCGCAGGGTCTCCTCGGCCGGCTGCCCGAGAACGAGGAGCGTCCCCCGCCAGCACTGCCGGTTGCGGGCGAGGTGCGCGGCGGCACCGACGACCGCAGCCAGGTGCAGGTCGTGCCCGCAGGCATGCATGACCTGCACGACCTGGCCGTCGGCGTCGACACCGGTGGCAGTGCTGGCGTACGGCAGCCCGGTCTCCTCCGCCACGGGAAGCGCGTCGAGCTCGGCGCGGATCAGCGCCGTCGAGCCGATCCCGTTGGCGAGGACACCGACGACGCCGTGCCCGCCGACCCCGGTCGTGACCTGGCAGCCGATCTCCCGCAGCGCCGCCGCGAATCGGGCAGCGGTGCGTTCCTCCATCCCGGACAGTTCCGGGTGTGCGTGCAGGTCCCGGTAGAGCCGGCCCGCACGGTCGACGACGTCCGGATCGACAGTCAGGCCGGCGGCGCGGACCCGGGTCTGCGGTGCGGGGGACGCCATGGAGCAAGCCAAGTACAGGTTGCTGTCATCCCGCTGTCATCGGTTGACAGCGGGATGGGACTGCGGGCGAAAGCGATCGGTGAGCGCCCTGGGGTGTGCTGACGTTCGAGGCCGGACCAGCCGGCCGAACACCCACCGTTGGGAGGCATCATGACGCCGGAGACCGACCTCAACGCCCTGGCCGAGGAGATCATGGAGCTGGAGTCGGAGACCTTCGCGATCTCCGACTACGCCGACGCGTCCGAGGCGATCCTCGCCTCCTGCTCCTCGTCGGGCACCACCTCGACCTGCAGCAGCACCACCTCCACCACCAGCTGCTGCGCCTGACCGAAGGCAACAGCACGTCGGGCCGTCCATCCGGGCGGCCCGACGTCTGCGTACCCCCTGGTCGCCGGCTTGGAGGAACGCGCCGGTGCCGCCATGGAGCAAGCCAGGTACAGGTTGCTGTCAATCCGCTGTCGCGAGTTGACAGCGGGATGGGACCGCGGGCGAGGGCGATCGGTGAGCGCCCTGGGGTGTGCTTACGTCGGAGGCCGGACCCGCCGGCCGGACACGACCGTTTGGAGGCATCATGGTGCCCGAGACCGACCTCAACGCCCTCGCCGAAGAGATCATGGAGCTGGAGTCGGAGACCTTCGCGATCTCCGACTACGCCGACGCGTCCGAGGCGATCCTCGCCTCCTGCTCCTCATCGGCCACCACCTCGACCTGCAGCAGCACCACCTCCACCACCAGCTGCTCGGCCTGACCGAAGGCAGCAGCACGTCGGGCCGCCCGGGTGGGCGGCCCGACGTGTGCGTATCCGCCGGTGGTCGGCCTAGGGGAACGGGTGCGGCACCAGACGCAGATCGTCGTCGGTGCGGACGCCGTCGGCCAGCCCCGCCGCCTGCGGCGCCGTACGCAGCCGCGGCATGTGCGGGGCCCGCTGCCGGGTCCAGCCGAAGTCGATCGGCAGCAGCCCGGGCACGATCATGCACACCGAACGGAGCCCGATGGCCTCCTGCTCCGGTGTGGTCTGGTCGACCATGATGGCCTCGAACCCGCGCTCCCGCAGGGTGTCGAGCACCCGATGGAGGTCGTCGAGCAGGTCCCCGCTACCTGACGGGCGGTAGCCGGCGTACACCTGCTCCATGGGCAGCGGCCCGCCGCCCCGCAGGTACGTGCCGGCGTGCTCCGCCATCCGCGGCAGACCGAACAGCGCCGAGTGGTCCGGCAGCCGGCGCACCAGCGTGTAGTCGTCGGCCATCAGCTCCAGCTCGGCCCGGCGGCGACGCACCGTACCGGGCTGATGGGGGATGTAGGTGAGCGTTTCGGCGAGCGCGCCGACGACGGCCTGATCCGGGTCGACGTGGGCCGCGGCGGCGAACGACAGCAGGCCGGGACCACCGTCGTGGCGTACGGCGAGGCTGGTGACGACGGGCACGTCGAGGTCGATCCGGTTGTCGAAGGCGAACAGGCGATACCCCTGCAGCTCGGCCCGGTCGGCCATCGCCCGCACCTGCGACGGGCCGGAGGCCAGGTCGATCCGGGGCAGGGTCAGGTCGCCGTACCAGGCCAGCAGGAACGCGTCGCGCTCGATCAGCTCCAGCAGCCCGAACAGGGCCGCCTCGGTAAGACAGCTGCCGGTGGCGCAGCCGCTGGAGGACGACAGCACGAAGGTGTCGTCCGCGGCCGGCGAGCTGTAGAAGCAGAGCCGGCGTGGCACGAGCACCGGCCGGTCGGTGTGGAGGTTGTGGCCCCACACCCACGGTATCGGCCGCTCCGGCGAGAACCGGCGCAGGATCGGGTCGGTGTCGTACCCGGCGTCGGGAAGGGTGCCGCAGCTGTCCGGATGCAGGGCGTGCTCGCTGACGTCGGCGTAGGCCGCGACGACCGGGGTGACGTTGCGTCGGCGGTGCGTGCCCGCGTAGCGCTCCAGGCCCTCCAGGTACGCCAGTGACCGGCTGGCATCGTACCCGGTCGACTGGCCGCTCCAGGAGACGTCGAGCAGTCCGCCGTAGCCCCGGATGAAGACGCTGCCGGTGACCGGCGCGGTGGTGGGTGAGGTGATGGTGAGCTGGGTGCCCGCGCCCAGGGCTCCGCAGACGGGGTTGACCAGCGCGGTCTCCGGCATCGGATAACCACCGGCGGCGCGGAGGCGGTACGAGTCGGGCTGCGGCTTCGGCAGTGGCTGCCGCAAGCCCGCCGGGTCGGTGGGCGTGTCGGGCCGCGGGACCGCGCACGTCGGGCAGCGCGGCTCGGCCAGGATCGGATACGTCCGCACCCGCAGGCTGCCGAGGTCGAGTTGGCTGACCCGGGCGAGCGGGGCGCTGTGCCGGTCCCAGGTGGGCGGCGGTGGCAGCGGCGGGCCGGTGTGGACGGCCCGGTAGAGGTCCCAGACCGCGTCGAGGTGGTAGGCGGTCAGCGGCGGCCACGGACCGACCGCGGTCATCCGGTCACCGACCTCCAGGGCGTCGCGTTCGCTGCGGGTACGCAGCCGTTGCCACCGCACGGCCAGGCAGTGCCCGCACGCCGGGCTCGCCGCCGCGCCGCCCACCGGGCCGATCAGCACGGCGTCCGCGCTGAGGTGCACGGTGGCGTGGCGGCGGTCGGGCTGCGGCCCGGCGAGCGCGTCGCCGCCGCCCAGCGTCACGACGCGCGGTTCGCGGCCCGTGGGCTGCGCCGTCCAGCGCTCGTGCAGGTGGTCACGCAGCCGGGCCGCAGCGGCGGACAGCGGGGCAGTCGGCACTGCCGCCGCCGCGGTCGTGGTCATTTGTCGTGGCTCCAGCGGAAGGTACGCACACCGACGGCCGCGAACACGACGGCGAAGGCGACCAGTGCGCCGCACGCCAGCAGGTAGTCGTTCATCGTGCCGAACCCGGTGAACGCGTACGCCATGCCGTCGTTGACGTACCGCAGCGGCAGGGCCCGCGAGATCCCCTGCAGCCAGCCCGGCATCAGCTCGAGCGGGTAGAACGAGCCGGACAGGAACGCCATCGGCACCACGATGCAGTTGGCGATCGCGGCGACCGCCTCGGGGGTGTCCGCCCGGGAACCGACGATCAGGCCGAGGGCCAGGAACGCCGTCACCGCGAGCAGCATCACCGGCACCGACAGCGGCCACTTCGGGTCGGGGCGCATGCCGAGGATCGGCAACATGGCGACCCCGACGAAGAGTAGGCTCTGGGCCACGCCGATGGCGAGCGCGACGACGTAGCGGGAGCCGATCACCGACCAGATGCTGGTCGGGGAGAGCCGGATGATGCGCAGCAGGTCGTCGTTGCGCCACTGCATCAGGGTGAACGACACCCCGAACAGTGCGGCGCTGGCCAGACCCCAGGACAGGACGCCCGGGGCGATGAAGTCGATGTAGCCGTGGCCGGTCTCGGCGACCTCCTGGTTGTGGAAGATCAGCCCGAAGATGACCAGGAAGACGAGCGGGAACGCGAACGTGAAGAAGAGTGTCGTGGCGTCCCGGACGGTTGCCTTGTAGGTGGCTCGGGACAGTGCGGCGTACGCGCTCATACCTGGGCAGCTCCCATCAGCTCGAGGTAGACGTCTTCCAGGGTGACGGGCCGGGTCTCCACGTCGTCCAGGCTGTCCTCGGTGCCGAGCGCGGCCAGCACCCGGGCGGCCTGCGTCGTACGCAGGACGATGGCGCCGTCCTCGAGGTCGATGCCGTCGACGCCGTCGAGTTGGCCGGCCCGCTCGGGGCTCAGCCGGCCGGGGGGCACGACCAGGCGGGTGCCGACGCCGGAGCGGGCGATCAGCTCCCGGGGGGCGTCGAGGGCGAGGATGCGCCCGGCGGAGAGGATGGCGACCCGGTCGCACAGCCCCTGCGCCTCGTCGAGGTGGTGGGTGGTGTAGACGATGGTCTTGCCGCTGGCCTTGAGCTCCCGCAGCATCTGCCCGAGGTCGCGGCGGGCCTGCGGGTCCAGTGCGGCGGTGGGCTCGTCCAAGAAGATCACCTGCGGGTCGTGCACGAGCGCCGAGGCGATGGCCAGGCGCTGGCGCTGGCCGCCGGAGACGTTGGTGACCCGTACGTTGGCCGAAGCGGTCAGCCCGACCAGCTCCAGCGCCCGGTCGGCGGCGGACGCGGGCAGGCCGTACAGCGCGGCGACCGTCACCAGGTGCTCGCGGGCGGTCAGCCGGGTGAAGAACGCCGAGCGCTGGGTCTGCACGCCGATGAGGGGCAGCAAGGCGAGGTTGCGCGGGGCCGGCGACATGCCCAGGACGGTCACGGTGCCGCTGTCGGGGGTGCGCAGGCCCTCGATCATCTCGATGAGCGTCGTCTTGCCCGCGCCGTTGGGCCCGAGCAGACCGAAGAACTCGCCGCGGCTGATCGAGACCGAGATGTCGTCGACCGCCCTCACCTCGCCATACGACTTGCTCACTGCGTCCAGCACGATCGCTGGACCGTCGGTGGGTGACATTGGCTCGCCTTTCACTGGTTGTCCTGCCGGGAAGGTTGAGGCTGCGACGGGTCGGTGGGGCGGACGCGTCGGGGCCGGGCCAGCCAGCCGGCGGTCGTCAGGCCGACGATCGCGGCGGGCAGGACGTAGCCGAGCGCGCCGAGACCGGGCTCGAGCCGCGCGCCAACGAAGTAGATCACGGTGACTGCGACCGTGGCGACCGCGAATATCCACCAGATGCCATAGAGGCCGAGACAGATCGCGGCCCGGCGCGGGTAGCGCGGGCTGGCTCGCCGCAGCAGGCGTCGAGGCGCCGTGTACAGGTAGCGGCGGCTCTCCGGGGCCAGGTCCAGCATGCCCAGCAGATGACTGACGATCTTGTAACCGTCCAGTGGCGACAGGGGAATGACATTGACCAACGTCTGGGCCGCGCCGAGGAGCACGTACGCGCTGAACAGCCCGCCGGCGGGACCGCCCGACGCGGCCGCGAGCGCCGCGCCGGCGAGCAGCAGGAACAGGCCGTTGGCCACCGCGCCGGCCGCCGCGATCACCACCTGTTCCCGACGTCGCGGCAGATACTGGTAGTCGTCGACCCGGCAGGTGAGCGTGGCCAGGTTGATGCGGTTGACGGTGGCTCCGAAGTGCACGGCCGCCACCGCGTGGGCGAACTCGTGCAGCGCGGCGCCGAGCCAGGCGAGCAGCACCAGCACGAGCAGGCTGACGGGATCGGTGAACGCCGGGCGCGCGGCCTGCCAGAGCGGATCGAGCCGCAGCACGACGCCCACCAGCAGCGCGGCGACGAGCACGCACAGCAGCGCGAAGACCGCGGGGTGCAGCAGCCACCGCAGCCGGCGGGCCCACCAGCCGACCGCCCGGTGCCGCGCGGGCGTCGCCACGGGCTCAGCGGCGTCGCTGCTGAGCAGGTCGCGCTCGTGCAGCAGCCACAGCAGCCGGACCCAGTGCTCGTCGTTGAGACGGCGACCGAACTCGGCGGCGTACTCGGCGGTGATCTCGGCCAGCGAGCGGACGCCGTCGAGGCGGCGGACGAGGAACTGTTCCTTGGCCGCGATCTCGAACGCCCGGCCGTCGCGGCGGTTCTTGATCAGGTAGACGGTGGCGGGCCCGCGCCGCAACGGCCGCGAGAAGATCAGATCCTCGCGCAGTCGGGGGCGTTTGGCCAGCAGGCCCGAGCCGGTCACGCCGGCACCGCCGGGTCGCGCAGCACCCGCGCGAGCAGGTAGGACAGGTACGCCTCGTCGCGGATGGTGGCGTGCAGCCGGTTGTTGGTCATGTGCAGGTACGGCGAGAGCAGCGCCGCGAGCGCCTCACCCGGATCGGTGATGACCCGGTCCTCGCCGCCGCTCCACGTGCTGACGGTGAGCCGACCGGAAGCGGCCAGGTCAAGCACCTTCCCCTTGAGCTGCACGGCGTGTTCGGCCCAGCCACGCAGGAATCCCGGCAGGCGCTGGGTCTCGCCCCGCTGCACGAGGGCGAGGATCAGCTTCACCCGGCGACCCAACTCCTCGGCGACGCCGTCGTACATGCGGGTGTACTCCTCGATGCCGATCAGGCTGGTGCCGGCGAACGCGCGGTGCCAGAACTGGTGATAGCGGTCGAGGAAGTCGACCAACTGCTCCCGGTCGGTCAGGAACGTGCCCGCCATCACCGTCATCAACTGCGCGGCGACGCCCAGCAACACGGGACGCAGGTGCAGGTTCATCGACGAGACGGCCCGCAGGACCACGTCGCTGGAGTGCTGGAAGTGCCACTCGGCGACCTCGATCCCCTCGGGCCCGCCGTACTTGCCGTATTCCGGCTCATAGGGCCGGTAGCTGACGGAGTTGTTGGGCTGCAGCAGCATCTGCCCGTTCGCGTCGACCAACTCCGGCGGCCTGCCGTCGGGGAACTCCAACGCGAACAGGATGTCGTAGAGCTCCCGCAGGTAACCGTGGCCCATCGCGTAGAGCGCCGGGCGGACGGCGAGGAACCGGCCGACCGCCGCCTCGGCCTGGGCCCGCACCGCCGGCTCGTCGGCGGGGGTACGCGGGCGCAGCCGCAGCCGCACGTGCGGCCCCTCCAACCAGTAGTTGATGAAGAAGTGGCCGGCGAGCAGCCCCTGCTCGGTCAGGTCGCGGATCAGCGGTGCGACGCACTCGACCAGCAGGGGCTGCGGGTTGGCCGCGTAGAAGATGTGCAGGGCGAGCCACTGTCGACGCGGGTCGGTGGCCCGATCGGCCTCAAGTGGCGCGGCGCCGGCTGACGCGGTCATCGGTTCTCCCCGGGGTCGGTACGGAAGGTCTCCACGGCCAGTTCGCAGACGTGGTCACCGCGCTCGCCGCGGGCCGCCAACTCGTTCGCGGCGGGCAGCAGCTCGCGGAGCACGATCCGGTCGTCCGGCGCGTCGAGGGCGGCCCGCAACGCCTGCAACGACAGCGGGCTGTCGAAGTCGACGTACTGCGGCTTCGGGTTGGCCACCAGCCGACCCGGCTCGGCCGGGTAGACGGTGGCGAACACCTGCGGCGGCAGGCCGTGTCGCGCGCGCCACCGGCGCCAGTCGAGGAAGGCCGCCGGGTCGGCCGCCGGATCACCCGCGTCCGGCAGGTCGCGTACCCGCGCCGACCAGCTGCGGCGGCTGAGCACGACGTTGCCGGCGCGCAGCCGCGGTCGGGTGGTGACCCCGTCGCGGCCGGCCACGGCGGGCACACCGCGCCACGCGTCGAGCCGCGCCAGCGACGCCGGCGACAGCAGCAGAAGGGTACGCGGGATCTGCGGCAGCGCCATCGGCACCAGGTAGCCCAGGTAGACGGGGATGACCTCCCGGTCGAGACGGGTGGACCGCAGCACGATCCGGTCGGTGTCCGGGTCGTGCACGAGATACAGGTCGTCGAGGGTGAGCTGCCGTTCCGGCGGGGCGCTGCTGGTCTCGCCCGGGCAGACGATGACGTGGTCGGTGAGCCTCGCGTGCAAATTCAGATTGGTGGTGGCGGACCCACCGGTCAGCTCCGCGAACACCGCGCCGGGCGGCGTGATCGCGCTCGCCTGCCGACGCAGCCGATCGGCGAGCGTCGGGGTGTCGCGGTCGAAGCAGTGGGTGAAGCGACTGAACGGGAAGGACAGCCCACCGAACGACTGGTTGAGCACCACCAGCGGGTCCGGGTCACGCATGGCCAGCTGCACGAAGTGCCCCTGCGGATGGAAACCACGGGTGGTGTCGCCGAGCATCGCGCCCACCTCGTCGAACAGGTCCGCCGGCAGCAGCAGTTCGTTCCGGTCCGGGTGGGCCTCGGCGAGCGCGCGCAGTCGGTCGGCGAAGGTCTGCCGGGCCTGGTCCAGCGCGGTCATCTCGGGCCTGCCCAGCCAGTTCTCCTCCGGCGTGTACGTGCCGTCGTCGGCGAACGGACGGTGCCCGGCGGTGTAGGAGGAGTACTGGTCGTAGAGGTCGTCGTGGAAGTCCTCGACCAGGCGCAGCAGGTCGTCGCAGCGGCCGCCGACGCCGAACCGGGCCAGGAAGAACCCGTGGAACATGATCCGGTGAGGCAGATTCTGGTCGAAGGCGGGCAGGATCCGTTCCACCGCGGCGAGCTCGGTGCCGACCAGCCGCTGCCAGGCCCCGGCGGACACGGCGACGGGTGCACCGCCGACGCGGCTGTCCTCGTACAGCAGGGTCTGCGGCAGGGCCGCGTCCTGCTCGCCGAGGGCCGCCATCGCCGCGCGCAACGCGACCCGCAGCGTGTCCAGCAGTTCCCGGCGTCGCCCGAGGTCACCGCGCCGGTAGGCGTCGACCAACTCCACGATCTCGTCGAGCCGGCCGGCGAGCTCGCGGGCCCAGGGCCGGTCGAGCTCTCCCAGCGTGCCGGCCAGCGTCCGCATCGGATCCGGGGTGTGCACGTCGGTGTCCAGGCCCACCAGCCGGAGCATGCCCAGTCGCAGCAGGGTCGACAGGTACGCCTCCCCGTCGGCCCGGGTGGCGCCGGTCCGCTCGCACAGCCGATCCACCAGGTCGGCGCAGCGAATCGTGCCGCGTTCCTGCAGCAGGGTGGTGAGCTCGTCCAGGACCCCGCTGCGGCGCAGGAAGAACAGCCCATCCCGCACCGAGTCGAAGCTGACCGCGGCGCTGTCGTCGCCGGCGGTGACCCAGTGGCGCACGTACCGGATCCGGTCGGCGTCGCGACGCCAGCCCGGGCTCAGCGCGACCGGCAGGTCGCCGCGCCGCCGCGGATCGGCGCTGATCAGGTCGGCCAGTCGGGCGACGAGCACGACGTTGAGGCGGACATGGCGCTGCCAGTCCTCGCCGACCGTGATGTCCAATCCCGACCCGGTGTCGTCGAAGCGGCCCAGGGCGATCGCGGTGAAGGTGCTGAACGGGCTGGTCTTGCACGCGGTGCGGTAGAGGTAGGACAGCAGGGAGCGCTCGACGCGGCGGGTCCGCTTGTTCGCCGGGCGGGTCAGGTCCGGCCGGGCGGCCGTGGCGAGCTGCCCGTCGAGGGTCGGCGAGGCGAGTTGCAGGCCGCCGCGCAGGCGCGGTTCGTCGGCCAGGTCCCACAGCGACGCGCGCGCCCGGGCGACGTCGGCGGCGAACACCGTGGCCCCGTCGGCCTGGAGTCGGGCGAGCCGCACGCGCAGGTCCAGCCACCGCCGCACCGCCGGCAGCGCCGACGGGCGGGCGCGTTCGACCGCGGCGAGTGCCGGTTCGGGGGAGGCGGGCAGGGCGTTGTTGAAGATCTGCCGCCGCAGGGCCAGCAAGCGCCGCCGCGAGTGCTCGTCCTCGTTGGCGTTGACGAGGTCGTGCAGCAGTTGGCTGAGGTCGTCCCCGTCGGCCGTGAGCCGGTCGTGCAGGGCGAGCACGGAGTCGGCCCATTCGCAGGCCTGGGGACAGCGGAGCGGGTCGACCGTCGACAGGGGCAGGCCGGCGACCCGGGCGGTGAAGTAGGACCCCGTCCGCCAGTGCGCCTCGGCGGCGGGTCGGAGTGGGCTCTGCGCCCGCGCTGCCGGTGTCATCGCAGCTCGTAGCGGTAGTCGCCGAGCTGGGTGCGCTCATGGCCGGCCAGCATGATGAGCAGCGGGAACTCGCCGGCGTCGGAGAGTGCCAGCTCCTCGACGTACGAGACGCTGTCGAAACCCAGCGCCACTCCCGCGCCGAGGCGCAGTGCCGCGGCGGCGGTGTAGAAGGTCTGGGAGATGGCGCCGACGGTGGCGTTGACGAGGTTGTAGCCCCGGTCGCCGGTGGCGTCCAGCACGGCATGGGTGCGTACGGTCGGGACGAGAACGACCGCGGCCTGTTCCAGGTTGTAGTTGGCCAGGAAGTAGTTCCGCTGGAGGAAGTCGCCCGGCGGGCCGCCGGTGACCCGGACCAGGGTGTGTTCCTCGGGGTCGTACGCGTAGCCCCCGGCGGGCACGCCGGCGACATGGTTGACGAAGGCGTAGACCTTGGCCAGCGGACGGTCGGCGGCGCCGTCGATCTCGCACGGCACGGTGGTGCCGGCGGTCGCCCGCAGCAGCGCCGCGAGGTGTTCCGCCGAGATCGGCCGGCGGGCCGAGAACCGGCCGAAGCTGCTGCGGCGGTCCGCGAGAGCGGTGCTGACGGGGATCTCCATCGGCGCGGCGGGCGGCAGCGGCAGCCCGGTCCCGGCCGGGGCCGGGTGCGCGGCGGCGTCCGCGAGGGCCCCGATCGGCGGCCGGTCGACGGCCGCGGCGGTGCTGCGGTTGATCCGCCGCAGCGTGTCGAAACTGATCACGGTGCGGGACCGCTCCTGGTCGGTGTGGCGGACCCGCCCGGGCGTCGGCGGCGGCGCGTCCACCGCAGCAGCGGGCGCGGCCCAGGTCAGGGGCACGACCGCGAACAGCGCCTCGTCGTCGGGTGCGAGCCCAAGCAGGTCGGCGAGGTCGGCCTGGTCGAACCACAGGACCGGCCGGATCTGTCGGCCCTGGGCGCCGGCCCACAGTCGCCAGGTCTGCAGCAGGGTGCCCACGTCCATCGACACGGCATGGTAGGAGAAGTTGTTGTACTTGAAGGCGTTCTGCCAGAACTTGACCCCGATGACCAGGAACTGGTCGGCGGGGCGGCGCGGGTTGACCGCCGCGTTCACGCGGGCGGTGACGTCACCGGCCAGCAGCCGTTGCATCGCGTGCCGGGCGTGGGCGTAGTAGTAGACCCCGGGGCTGACCCCGGCGCCGGGCCCCGCGACCCAGTAGACGCTGCACGGGTAGAGGCCGCCGCCGGAGGCGGTGCCGCGGTGCCAGTTGGCGTGGGCGTACGAGGGCAGCGCGGCGAGGTCGGTGTTGGCCTGGATGCCGAGCCGACGCCCGAGCAGCCCGTACGAGTGGTGCAGCATGCCGGCCAGCAGCGCCAGCGTGAACGGCTCGTCGGCGTCGCCGGGGCCACGCAACGCGCTGTCCAGATCCGCGCTGACCGCCGGCGCGGTCGGCAGCGGGAAGGCGGTCGCCGCCGGGTAGTACTTGCCGCGCCGGGGTGCGTCGGCCCAGTTGGGGGTGAAGTCGACCGGAGGCATCGGATCACGGCCGCGGCGCAGGATCGCGGTCGCGTACGCGTGGGCGAAGCCGGGGGTCTCAGGCATCATGGCGGCACCTCACGGGAACGGGTGGGGAACGGAGTGGATCTCGTCGTCGTGCAGGTCGCGGTCGAGCAGGCCGGCGCTACGGAAGGCGGTCCGCAGCCGCCGCGAGCGTGGGGCGCGCTGGCGCATCCACCCGAAGTCGATCGGCAGGAGCCCCGGTACGACGACGCTGGCGGTGGCCAGGCCCAGGTCGCGCTGTTCGGGTGTGGTCTGGTCGACGGCGATCACGTCGAAGCCCTGCGCGGTCACCGCCTTGAGGCAGTACTCGAGGTCGTCGCGCAGATCGCCGGAGACGGGTGGGGCGGGGCGGTCCCGCTCGTACAGGTCGGTCATCGGCACCGGGTGCGGGCCGCGCGCCAACAGGAACGCGGCGTGGTGCGCCATCTCGGGCAGGCCGTACAGCAACGGGTGGTCGTGCAGGCCCTGCACCTGGGAGAAGTCGGTCACCATCCGGCGCAGGCGGGCCTCGTCGGCGCCGGCGCGGACCCGGACCATCACCGAGTCGGTGGCGATCTCGCACAGGGCCGCCGTGATCGCGGCCTGCGGGTCGAGGCTCGCCCCGCCCCCGAACGCCAGCGTGCCGAGGCCGCCGTCCTCGCGGGTGGCCACCGCGGTGACCACCGGGATGTCGAAGGTCATCCGGGTGTCGAAGAACCTGGCGCGGTAGCCGTACATGGCCAGCCGGTCGATCATCATGCGGGTCTGCGGCCGTTCGATGCTGGCCGGATCGATCTCCGGCAGCGACCGGGCGCCGTACCAGGCCAACAGGAAGGCGTCCCGCTCGACCGCCTCCATCAGTCCGTGGTAGACCGCCTCCACCAGCGACGCGCCGGAGGCGCACCCGTTGGACGTCTCCTGGACGAAACGTTCCTCGATGCTCGCCGCGTGGTAGTAGACGAGGACCTCGGGCACCAGCAGCGGTCGCTGGTCCCGCAGCGACCAGCCCCAGACCCAGGTGATCGGCCGCTCCGGATCGAATCGGCGCACGTACGGGTTGGCCTGGTAGAACTCGTCCGAGTAGAGCCCGCACTCGCGGGGGTCGAGGGCGTCGTCGCCAAGTTCGCGCAGGGTCGCGGTGACCACGGTGCGCTTGGTGCGGGGGCGCAGTCCCGCGGCGCGTTCGAGACCTTCCAGCACGGCGATGCGGGCGCTCCGCCGGTAGCCGTCGGCGTGCCCGCCGTACAACGTCTCCCGTAGGTAGCGGCCGCTGCGCAGGGTGAAGGAGCCGACCGCCGGGGAGGTCGACAGCGAGGTGACGTCCTGCCACAGGGGTGCGCCGAGCGCACCGCAGACCGGGTTGGCGAAGGCCTCGACGTTTAGCGGGTAGGCGTCCAGGTCCTGGCCGCGGAACGTGCCCGGCGCGCTCTTCGGCGTGGCGCGCAGCTCGATCGTGGCGAGCTCCGGCGCGTCGGCGACACCGCCGCCACACCCGGGGCACTCCGGGTCGGCCAGCAGCGGAACCCGGTGCACCCGCAGGGTCTGCAGGTCGACCTGGAACACCGTGCTCGGGCCGCCGTCGTCAGGTGTGCCGGTGGTGCGGCGCGCCTCGATCAGGGCGTGCAGGAAGTCCGCGACGAACGGGGTCGCGTACGGCCAGGGACCCGCCGCGACGGTGTCTCCGCCGAGCTCGACCGCATCCCGCAGATCGCGGTGCCGCACCGCCTGCCAGCGCCGCGCCAGACAGGTCCCGCACGCCGCCGCCTGCGGCGCCGGCCCGAGCAGCGCCACGTGCCCGTACAGCAGCACGCGGGGTGACCGAGCCGGCCGGGCCGGAGCGGTCAGCTCGTCGCGTACCCCCAGCGGGACCACCTCGGCGTCGCAGCCGCGCTCGGCGAGCAGACGCGCCAGGCCCGCGCAGATCAGCTCGTCGACCACCGCCATCTCGCTCATGCGGCCACCAGCACCTTGACCGCGACGAGCCCGCCGGCCGCCAGGTCCGCGCCACCGACGGGCGCCACGAGGACGTCGTGGCCGTGCTCCCGCAGCCGGCGCAGCACATCGGCCCAGCGGCTGTCCCCGCCGGCGCCGGCCACCGTCTCGCCGTGCGCCGCGACGGTGCCGGCGTCGAAGTCACCCAGCACCGGGTCGCCGACGTCCGGGACCAGATCCGGCGCCTGTTCGCGCAGCTGCGCCTGGCCCAGCAGGTCGCGTAGCGCGGCGACGGCCGCCCCCGTCCACACCGGGTCGGCGGCGAGGGCGTACGACCACTGGCCGTGCGTCTGGTCCCGGTAGCGCGCCAGCAGCACCGTCAACCCGGTGGCGGGCTGGCCGCCCAGGTCGAGCAACTCCATCGTGACGCCGAGGTTCGCCGCCGACTTGGTCAGGAAAACCAGCTCGGGGTGGGTGCCGATGGAGTCGAGGCGGACCTGCCGCGCCGTGGCCCGACCGTCGACGACCTGCCGCAGCGCGTGGTAGGCGAGCGCGGAGGCCAGCCCGGCACGGACCGCTTCGGCGAGGTCACCACCCGCGCCCCCGCCGGCGCAGGTCGGCTCCGCGCCGCGACCGCGGTTGGCCGCCCCGAACGGCTCCAGCACCGCTGTCGGCACCGCCGCCACCTGGCCGGTGAGCAGCGAACGGGCCGCGGACCAGCCCTCCGCGACGGGGTCGCCCCAGCCCGAGGCGAGGCCGAGCCGGGCGGCGTCGAGCCGGGGAGCGTCGTCGGGGGCGGGTCGGGCGACCGCGGTGTGGCCGGCGCCGGTCACGGCCGCCACCCGCAGCGCCCGTAGCCGGGCAGCGGCGACGTGATGGACGTCGAAGGCGCTCACGGTACGGCGTCGGCCGCTGCCGTCGGTGAACTCGACCGCGCCGATCTTGATCGGGGTCTGATCCCAACGCTCGTCGTCGTAACGGCGGAACACACCCAGGCGAGGCTGGAGCAACGGCTGGTGGGCGGCCAGCCGCGCCACGGCCTCCTGCGCCTGCGCGGACGGGTCCTCCTCGTCGTCGGTACCGGCGGGCCTGACGTCCAGCTCGACGTCGTCCCAGGACGGCTGCGGCGGCTCCGGGCGGCAGAAGACGCACCGGGGGTGGGTCAGCAGCGGCTCGGCCAGGACATCGAGCGACGCGAGGTGCTGCACGATCACACTGCCGTCGGTTTCCGGCGGGAGCGCCCCGGTGGTGAGCCGGAAGACCTCGTACGCCAGCAGGTTGCCGACCATCGCCGCCAGCGGCCCGTCCGGCTGGGCGACCGCCGGCGCGGCACCGGACGGCAGCGCCGCGGCCCGCCACACGTTCCCGGCGGCGCCGGTCGCGTCGTTGTCGGCGAGTCGCATCATCGCGCAGCACCAGCAGCCCTGCCGGCCCTCACCCTGCACCGGGCCCACCAGCATGCGCCCGCCGGCGACCCAGGCCGGCAGGAGCAGCCGGTCCCCCGGGATGCCCGCGGCGAGCAGCCGCAGGGTGTCGCGGGGAGCGTCGTCGCCGGCCGCCACGACGACGACGTCCGCCGCCTTCAGTTCCGACCAGCCGATGTCGGTGCCCGCACCGGGCAGCTCCGCGACCGTCGCGACGCAACCCGCCGCGTTCAACTCGGCCAGGTCCGCCGAGAGCGGCGGCGCGACCGCGGGCGACACGGTCACCGTGGCGGCGCCGTTGCGCAGCAGGGCGGCGGCGCACGCCCGAGCGACGGGGCCTGTGCCCAGCACCGCGACGCGAGTCGCGCGGAAGGCGGCGAACCGCTGCGGCGCCCGGTCGGTGTAGTGGTCAAGGTAGGCGATCTGGGCGGCGAAGTGCTCGGCCACGGCCGGGTCCAGGGTCGCCGACGGGTCGTCCTCTTCCGGGACGTCGCGAGCGAATCCGCGTGCGTAGAGCGCGCTGACCAGCTCGCCGATCATGGCACGCTGCGCGGTGGGCAGCGGGGCGCAGATGTCGGCGACCCTGTTGCGGCCGTTCAGGTGCGGGACGAGCAGTGACGCCAGCCGGTACGCGGTGGCCGAGGACAGCCGGAAGCCGCTGTTGGCATTGTGGAACAGCACCCCGTCCTCGGTGCGGGTGAACAGCACGTCGTGGCGCATCCGCGGGCGTGTCCGCGCCACCGTGTCGTAGGCAGTGCTCATCGAAGAGATCCCTTCGCTCGGTACGGGGGTGGTGGCGGGCCCTGGGGTGGTGCGTGACGGTTGGCGGCATCTCGTGCGTGCAGCCGCAGCAGGTCCCGGATCCAGTAGTGGTCCGCGGCCTCTTCGACCAGGCTGTGGTCGACGAGTTGGTCGAGGAGGTCGCGGGCTGCGGCTGGTTCGACGTCGAGCAGGTCCACGGCCCGGTCCGTGGTGATCTTGTCGGGGGCCGAGGTGGCCAGCCGGAGGAACGCACCGGTCAGCCGCCCTCCCGCCCGGGCCAGCGCGGCGTCGAGGCGGAACCCGAGCGACATGTCCGGATCACCGGGCAGGCTCAGCCGGCCGACGAGGTCCGCGCGCAGCCACTCGACCGCTTCCGCGAGGGTCATGCGGGCCCGCAGGAGAATGCGGGTGGCGGCGATGCGCAGGGCCAACGGCAGGTGCTCGCACAGCGCCGCGAGGGTCGCGGCGGCCTGCGGTTCGCCACTCACCCGCTCGGGCCCCAGCGCCGCGTCGAGCACCCGCAGAGAGTCGGCGGGATCGAGTGGCTCGACCCGATGCAGCCAGCCACCGAGCCGCGCGACCAGACCGGACAGGCTCGGCCGGCTCGTCAGGAGCATGACGTCGCCGGGGGCCAGCAGTGCCGGCAGTTCCCGCGCCTGCGTGGCGTCGGCGACGTCGTCGACCAGCAGCAGCCGTGGACCGGTACGGACGCCGTGGCCGCTGATCGCGGCCAGCAGCTGCCGCTCGGCGTGCTCGATCGGTGAGACGGCACCGGTGGTGCCCGACATCTCCACCGACAGTTGACCGCCGGGAAAGTCGTCGGCGACGAGCTGCGCGACGTGCCGCGCCAGTGCGGTCTTGCCGACGCCCGGCGGGCCGCTGAGCACCACGATCGGGGTGCCCGCGCGGAGTCGGTCCGAGATGGTGCGGCAGAGCGCGACCCGGCCGACGAAGCCGGGCGCGACCGTGGGGTGACCGAGTGGCGAGGCGGGTCGCGCCACCGGGCCGGCCGGGGCGGGCGGTTCGCCGCGCAGGATGGTCAGTTCCAGCTCCCGCAGCGCGGGGCCGGGGCCGACGCCGAGCTCGTTGCCGAGATGCTCCCGGATCCTGCGCAGTTCCGCCAACGCGTCGGCCTGCCGGCCGGTCCGGTACAGCACCTCGATGAGCTGCTCGGAGAAGCGCTCGTTGGCCGGATAGGCGCGGGTCGCGGCCCACAGGTCCACCAGCACCGAACGGTCGCGGCCCAGCCCGACCTTCAGGTCGCAGACCCGCTCGATCACCCGGACCCGCTCCTCGCTGATGCGGGGCACGATGTCCCGGTGCAGCGACTCCGACGGCACGTTGGCCAGCACCGGGTCGTTCCACAGCGCAAGCGCCTCCGCCAGCACGGCCAGTTCGACCTCGGGATCCGGTTCGTCGCGGGTCTGCCGGATCAGGTCGCGGAAGCGCATCAGGTCGACGGTGTCCGCGGTGGCCGTGATGCGGTATCCCCCGGGCACGGTCTTGATCACACTGCCGGTGATGCCGTGGCGAGTGAACAGCTGTCGGAGCCGGAGCGCGCACGTCTGCAGCGCGGCCTTGGCCGAGGCCGGCCGTTCGTCGCCCCAGATCGCCTGTTGCAGGGTGGCGACCGACACCACCTCGTCGGGATGCAGCAGCAGCGCCGCCAGGAGCGAGGCCACCTTCGACGACGGCAGGACCAGCGCGTCGACGCCGCTGGTGAGGGTCAGCGGGCCGAGCACGCGGAACGCCGCGGTTGGCGCGGCCACCGGAGGCGCGTCACGCCGCCCGGGCGGGCTCACCACTGCACGCTCCATCGTGATCTCCCCGTGTCGATGGACGAACGCCGGCCTAAATGACCGTCCAGCCACGCAACGCCGGCACACTCCGGATCGCACGCTCGCAGACGCGCTGCACGATGTAGTCGGAAATTTCCTGCTCGGAGGCCACCGTGAACACCGCGACCGCCACCCGCCCCGCGATCGCGCGGGCGTGGATGTGCCTGATGCCGTCGGCTGCGGTGGCGTTGAGCCACAACAGGTCCGTCAGCTCGCCGGCGGACAGGTCGCAGTCATCGTGCGGTGGCCGCAGCGCGATCCGGGTGAGCAGCACGGTGAGCCTCCGCCGCGAGTCGCGGTCACGAACGACCTGGGACCGGCTGTCCACTGTCGCCCGGTACGCATCGGGCACCTCCCTCGCCTGCGGCACTTCTGTAGCGACGTCGGAGAAAGCGTGCGGTTCGGTCGTCGCTCCTGTCATCACCTCGGGCGTTGCCGGAACCGGCCGTGGCCGGTTCCGGTACGGCCGGAGATCGCCATACATTCACCATTGTCGCCTTAGTGGCTGCCGGACCCACTTGTCGCATTGATAAACATTGCCGCCCTGCGCACCGGTTCGCACCCCAGCTGGTCAGGGTCTTCACGACCCGAACAGCCAATTGAGACCTTGCGATGAACACGAATTCAATTAAGATGATCAATTCATGACGCCGGGGAGGAGACCTTGCTCGAACGGATGGGAGTGTCGGCAAACGCCGAAGCCGTGTACTGGGCCATGGTGGACCACCCGGCGTGGGACGTGGGCGAACTCGTCGCGCATCTCGACATCCCGGAGACGGCCATCCATGACGCGCTGTCCGCCCTGGCGGACCAGGCGCTCATCACACCGTCGACCAGCCGGCCGGGCACCCTGCGCGCGGTGAGCCCACAGCTCGGCCTGATCGCCCTGCTGGACCAGGCCGAGCAACAGATGCTCGCCCAGCAGGCGAAGCTCCAGGCGGTTCGCGCCTCGGTCCTCGCCCACGCCGCCCGCCGTGACACCCATCGAGAACGGGAGGAGATCGTACGGCTGGAAGGGCTCGACGCGGTGCGCGATCGCCTCGCCGAACATGCCAGCACCGCGATCGACAGCTTCCAGACGCTGACCACCGGCGCGGCGATGCCGACGGAAGCCATCGAGACCGGCAAGACGCTGAGCCGGATCGCGCTGTCCCGGGGCGTGACGATCCGGCACATCTACCAGGAGAGCACCCTGCAGGACGCCGACTCGCTCGCCTACGCCCAGTGGATGGCCGAACGAGGCGAGCAGAGCCGGGTCATGCCGGAGGCCCCGGTACGCATGACCATCGTCGACCGGCGGTTCGCACTCATCCCGATCGAGCCGCGTTCCGGGCGCGGCGCACTGGAGATCCGCGGTAACCGTCTCGTCTCGGCGTTGTGCCTGCTGTTCGAGATGCTGTGGGACAAGAGCACACCCTTCTCCCGGCGATTCGCGAACAGTCACGGGCTGAGCGACCAGGCGACCGCCATCCTGCGGCTGCTCCGTCGGGGCCGCACCGACGAGGCGATCGGCCGCCAGCTGGGGCTCTCCGAGCGCACCGTGCGCCGCACGGTGTCCGACCTGATGAAGCGCCTCGACGCCGATAGCCGCTTCCAGGCCGGCGTGGAGGCGGCGCTGCGCGGCTGGGTCTGATCGCGCCGGGCAGCATGCCACCGAAGGGCATAGCCGGCGACCCCGCGGCCAGGGTCGCCCACGATGGACGGCCTATCCACGTCACATCACCTCCGATCAGGGCCCTGGCGGTCCCACGGCGTCAACACAGGACGGGCATCAGGTGGGCAAGCTGAGCCGAACCGCCATCAGATGTTCGAGCCCGCTTGCTCTACAAAATGATCTTTGTTCTCGCTCGTCGCGCCCAATGCTCTTGCAGAACACGCAGACGAGGAGCACGAGACATGTCGAACAACCCCAGTCGGCGGGCCCTACTTCAGGGCGTCGGGCTTCTGGGCGTCGGTACCGCTGCGGGAACGTTGCTTCCCGCCGGCACCGCCTACGCAGCCGAGGCCGAGAAGTCGGCGCCGGGTCGGCAGTCCGACCCGAACGAGCCCCGGTTCACCCTTGCGGTGGTCCCGGACACCCAATACCTGTTCGATGCCGATCGCGGCGACCCCGCCCCGCTCAGCGCAGCCTTCGACCACCTGGTGGCGGCACGTGCCGAGCAGAACATCGTCTTCACCGCGCACCTCGGTGACGTCGTGGAGAACGCCGAAGCGGCAGAGTTGGCTCGGGCGGGCAAGGTGTTCGACATCCTCGACCGGCACAAGATGCCGTACAGCGTGCTGGCCGGCAACCACGACATCAACCCCAGCACCGACGATCAGCGCGGGGCCAGCCCTTACCTGGATGTGTTCGGGCCGAACCGGTACCGGAAGATGTCGACCTTCCGCGGCGCCACCGTGGATGGTTACAACACCTACCACATCTTCACTGCGGGCGGACGGCAGTGGTTGCTACTCGCCCTCGACTGGCGCCCGTCGGCCGGCACGTTCACCTGGGCCCGGGAGGTGCTCCGCACCCATCCGCAACTGCCGGCGATCCTCACCACTCACGACCTCGCCTCCGCCGACGGCAACGGCCAGGCGCGGCTGTCCGGGCACGGCCAGCGACTGTGGGATTCGCTGATCAAGGAGCACGACCAGATCTTCCTGACCTTGAACGGTCACTACTGGCCGTCGGGCCGCACCGTCCTGCGCAACACCGCCGGCAACGACGTGCATGTCCACATCACCAACTACCAGGACCGCTACTACGGCGGCAGCGGCATGGTTCGCCTCTACCACTTCGACCTGGCGCGCAACACCATCGACGTGGAGACCTTCTCGCCGTGGATCCTTGAGAAGGATCCGGCCCGGCGGAACGCGTTGGAGCAGCAGGAAGTGGAGTTGACCGACGCGGTCAACCGGTTCAGCATCGCGATCGACTTCACGAAGCGCTTCGCCGGCTTCGCTCCAGTTCCGCCGCGCGGACCCAGGCCGATCAGCCAACTAGTCGTCCCCGGCACCGTCGCATACTGGCGCTTCGACCAGGTCGGCCCCGACGGCACCCCGGTCCCCGAGGGCGCCCAGATCGCCGACCTCTCCGGCCGTGGCAACCACCTGACCCGGGTCACCCTCCCGGGCAGCGACCAGACCGCGATGCGCTCCAGCGGCGAGCACCACCCCGACCAGCCCGCACACGCCAGCCTCTTCCTCGACGGACGAAAGAAACCAGCACGGGGCGCCTACCTGCAGACGGTGGACAAGGCTCCACTCAACGCCATGACCTTCCGTTCCGGCTACACCATCGAGGCGTTCATCAAACTACCGTCGGACGTCCGGGCCACCAACCACGCCTGGATGAGCGTGCTGGGCAGGATGGGCAGCGGCCAGAACGCGGGCAAGACCGGCGGCGACCCCGCCGAGCCGCTCGCGACCCTCAGCCTCTCCGACGGCATGGCTCTGCAGTGGGCGGTCTTCCCGCTCAACCAGAACGACATCTCCACAAACTGGGGCCACGAGATGCGGGCCGGCGAGTGGTTCCACGTCGCCGTGGTCAACGACGGCAAGACCACCACGATGTACGTGAACGGCGCAAAACTGTTGCGTAACCCCTCTACCCCCGCGATCGGGCTGGCCACCAGCGACGAACCGTGGCTGGTGGGTGCGTACCACTACGACCGGATCGTGGAGCAGGGTTTCTACGGCTGGCTCGGGGACATCCGGATCGTGGACCGGCCGTTGAAGGTCAGCCAGTTCATGCAAGCGTCTCAGTTCAGCTAAGCCTGACGGCAAGCCCCGTCGCGGATTGGCGGCAAGGGCCCCTTCCCGGCGCGCGAGCGCGCCGGGAAGGGGCCCTTGCGTTCGGGCCGGTTACAACCGGCACCGAACCGACACCAGCAGCTCAGCCGGGTCAGGCGCCGCGCAGGGTGGCGCCGAAGCGGCGACCGGCCTCGGCGACCGCCGCGTCGCGGGCGGCCACCGCCTCCTCGGCGGTCAGCGTCCGGTCCGGCGCCCGGAACGTCAGCTTGTACGCCAGCGACCGGCGGCCCGCGCCAAGCTGCTCGGCGGCGTACACGTCGAAGAGCCGCACGTCCTCCAGCAGCTCGCCGGCCCCCTCGACCAGGGCCCGCTCGACCTCGGCGGCGGGCACCGACTCGTCCAGCACCAGCGCCACGTCGATCAACGCGGGCGGGAAGGTGGAGAGGGCCGGGCCGGCCACCATCGGGGCCGGGGGCAGCGCGTCCAGGTTCAGCTCCATGGCGCAGGCGCGACGGGGCAGCTCCAGCGTCGCCACCACGGCCGGGTGCAGCTCACCGGCGTACCCGACCACGGTGCCGTCCACCAGCAGCTCGGCGCAGCGGCCGGGGTGCCAGGGCGCGCGCGCGGCGGCCCGGACGGTGACCCGGTCGGCCGGCATGCCGGCGGCGGCGAGCACGGCCCGGCCGGCCTCGACGGCGTCCGCCCAGCCGGCCGCCCGGCCCGCGCCCCACCAGCCGGCGGGCTCGATGTCACCGGCCAGCGCCACGGCGACGTGCCGGGGCTGGTCCGGCACCACCGCGTCGGCGGCGGCGAACTCCTCGTCGGTGGGGCGGCGGTCCACGCCCATGGCCGGCGGCGTGCCGACGCCGGGGCGCGGGTGGAACACCGCCCCGATCTCGTAGATCGCCACGTCGCGCTGGCCCCGGCCGATATTGCGCTTGAGGATGCCGAGCAGCGGGCCGAGCAGCGTGGTGCGCAGCAGCGGCTCCTCCTCGGACAGCGGGTTCGCCAGCCGCACCGCCGGGCGGCGGGGGTCGTCGGCCGGCAGGCCGAGCTGGTCGGCCAGCTCCACGGAGACGAACGGGTGCGCGAGGACCTCGGTGTAGCCGCGCTCGGCGAGCGACCGGGCGACCGCTCGGCGGCGCTGCTGCGGCCAGGTGAGGCCACGGCCGGGCGGCGCGGTGGGCAGCACCGACGGCAGCCGGTCGTACCCGTCGAGGCGGACCACCTCCTCGACCAGGTCGGCCGGGTCGGTGAGGTCGGGTCGCCAGCTCGGCGGGGTCACCGTGAGCACCTCGGCGCCGCCGGCGGCGGCCACCCCGACCTCGCCCGGGTCCTCGCCGAGCCGGTCGGCGCCCCGCTCGACCGTGCAGCCGACCTGCTCCAGCAGCTCGACCACCCGCTCCGGGGAGTACGCCACGCCGACCCGGCGCGACGGCAGGTCCGCCGGCAGGGTGACCGGGGTACGCGGCCGGACGTGGTCGAGGTCGAGGATCTCCCCGCCGACCGCGCCCCCGGCGTGCTCGGTGAGCAGCCGGACCGCCTTCTCCAGCGCGACCAGCGGCAGGGCCGGGTCGACACCCCGCTCCCAGCGCTTGGCCGCCTCGCTGAACAGCCGGTGCCGGCGGGCGGTGCGCCCCACCATCGCCGGGTCCCAGTGCGCGGCCTCGAACAGCACGTTCGTGGTGGAGGCGATCACCTCGCTGGTCTCGCCGCCCATCACCGCGGCGAGCGAGATCGGGCCACTGTCGTCGCAGATCACCATGTCCTCGGCGACCAGCGTCCGGCTCACCCCGTCCAGGGTGGTCAGCTTCTCCCCCGGCTCGGCGCGGCGGACCACCAACGGCCCGTTGATCCGGTCGGCGTCGAACGCGTGCATCGGCTGGCCGAGTTCGAGCATCAGGTAGTTGGTGATGTCGACCGGCAGCGAGATGCTGCGGATCCCGGCCACGGTGAGCCGCTGGGACATCCAGCCGGGCGTCTGCGCGGTCGGGTCGACGCCCCGCACCATCCGGGCGGCGAACCGGTCGCAGCCGACGGTGTCCCGCACCTCGACCGGGTACGCCGGCTCGGCGGTGGCGCCGGGCGCCGGGATCGCGGCCGGGTCGTGGAACGGCACACCGAGGGCGTGCGACAGCTCGCGGGCGATGCCCCGCACGCTCAGCGCGTACCCCCGGTCGGGGGTGATCTCCAGGTCGACCACCACGTCGTCGAGGCCGACCACCGGCCGGGCGTCGTCGCCGGGCTGGGCCTTGGTGTCCTCGGGCAGCACGATGATGCCCGAGTGGTCGTCGCCCAGGCCCAGCTCCTTCGCCGAGCAGATCATGCCGTGGGAGTTGCGCCCGTACGTCTTGCGCGCGCCGATGGCGAAGTTGCCGGGCAGCACGCCGCCGGGGAGGATCACCACCACCCGGTCGCCCGGGGCGAAGTTGCTGGCCCCGCAGACGATCTCCTGCGGCTCACCGGTGCCGTTGGCGGTGCCCACGTCGACCCGGCAGAACCGGATCGGCTTCTTGAAGCCGGTCAGCTCCTCGATCTCCAGGACCTCACCGACCACCAGCGGACCGGTGACCGACTCCCGCAGGTCCTCGATGGACTCGACCTCGATGCCGAGGTTGACCAGCGCCTGCTCCAGGTCGCCGGCGGACAGCTCGGCGGGGAGGTCGACGTACTCCCGCAGCCAACTGACAGAAACTCGCATGACTATTGACCACCGTCTCCGTTAGCTCGTGGCGCCGTTCAGACCCCGAACGCGCGGGTGAACCGCACGTCTCCCTCGACCAGGTCCCGCATGTCGCCGACCCCGTGCCGGAACATCACCGTCCGGTCGATGCCCATGCCGAACGCGAATCCCGAGTAGACCTCCGGGTCGATGCCGCAGGCGCGCAGGACCCGCGGGTTGACCATGCCGCAGCCGCCCCACTCGACCCACCGCGGCCCGGCCTTGTGCTCGGGGAACCAGATGTCGAACTCGGCCGACGGCTCGGTGAACGGGAAGTAGTGCGGCCGGAACCGGGTCTTCGCGCCCTCGCCGAACATGGCCCGGGCGAAGTGGTCCAGCGTGCCGCGCAGGTGCGCCATGGTGATGCCCTTGTCCACCACCAGGCCCTCGACCTGGTGGAAGACCGGCGCGTGGGTGGCGTCCAACTCGTCGGTGCGGTAGACCCGGCCGGGCACCACCACATAGATCGGCGGCTTGCGGGTGAGCATGGTGCGCGCCTGCACCGGTGAGGTGTGCGTGCGAAGAACAAGGCCGGAACTCGCTGCGCCACCGGATGCCGCTGCGGCGGCGGCCCCCGCCTGCGGTGCGATGTGGAAGGTGTCCATCAGGCCGCGCGCCGGATGGTCGGCGGGGATGTTCAGCGCGTCGAAGTTGGTCCACTCCAACTCGACCTCGGGACCCTCGGCGATCTCGTAGCCCATCCCGATGAACAGGTCGCTGACCTGCTCCATCAACGTACTCAGCGGGTGGCGGGCACCGCGCGGCCGCCGGTCGTACGGCAGGGTCACGTCGACCCGCTCCTCGACCAGCACCCGCTCGGCCTGCTCCCGATCCAGGACCTCCTGGCGGGCGGCGTACGCGGTCTCGATGGCGCGGCGGGCCTCGTTGACCCGCTTGCCGGCGTCGGCCTTGGCGGCCGGCGGCAGCGCGCCGATCTCCCGGCGGGCGAGCGAGACCGGGGCGCGGTCACCGAGGTGCGCGGAGCGCAGCGCGGTCAGCACGTCCGGGTCGGTGGCGGCGGCGAACGCCTTCTCGGCCTCGGCCACGGCCTCGGCCAGGGCGGCCGGGTCGAGCAGGGCGACCTGCTTCGGGTCGTACGGGTCGTTGCGGTAGCTCATGGAACGGGCACTCCCTCACGGCGGCGCCGGCCCTCACGGGCGGCTAGGCGAGTCTACGGACGCGCGGCTTCGCCGCAGCCCGCCGGTAGGGAGATGTGCAGGAGGAAGGATCAGGCCCGCCGCCCGCCGACACCGGCGGGCTGGCTAAACGAACGCCGTGACACGGTCCGACTCCCCTGCTGTCTGTGCGCGTGACACCGGGTCAGCGCAGAGCTCTCGCTGAAGCGTACAGGCAGACGGCCGCGGCCGCAGCCAGGTTCAAGCTCTCGGCACGCCCGTGCAGCGGCACCCGGACCCGGGCGTCGGCCGCGCCGGTCAGCGCCTCGGGCAGGCCGTGCGCCTCGGAGCCGAAGAGCCAGGCGGTGGGGGTGGCCAGCCGGCCGGCGTCGGCGAGGTCGTCGAGGTCGCTGTCGCCGTACCCGGTGGTGGCGAAAACGCTCAGCCCGGCGGCCCGCAGCGCGTCGACGGCCGCGACGGGGTCGGCGGCGCGGACCACGTCGACGTGGAACAGGCTGCCGGCGGACGCCCGCACGCACTTGCCGTTGTATGGGTCGACCGCGTCACCGGCGAAGATCACCGCGCCCGCCCCGGCCGCGTCGGCGGTGCGCAACACCGTGCCGGCGTTGCCCGGGTCGCGAATCTCGGCGAGCACCGCGACCAGCCGCGGCCCGCGCGCGAGGGCCTTCTCCAGCGGTACGTCCAGGTGTCGGCAGACGGCGACCAGGCCCTGCGGGGCGACGGTCTCGGCGAGCGCCGCCAGGGCCTCGTCGGTGACCTCGGAGACGGGCACGTCCGCCCCGGCGGCCCGGGCGGCGAGGTCGGCGTACCGGTCCAGGGCGGCCGGCGTGCCGAAGAGCTCGACGACGGTGCCGGCGCGGGCCAGTGCCTCACGGACGGCCTGCGGCCCCTCGGCCAGAAACCGGCCGGTGGCGTCACGGTCGCGGCGGCGGTGCAGCCGGCGGGCCGCGACGACCCTGGGGGTACGCGGAGTGAACGGGCCGGAGACAGCCTCGAGGCGCCTCCCGCGCGATGGTGATGGCATGGGAGACGCCTCGATCTATCTGCTGGTACGGGTGGATCAGGCGGCCTGGGCCGCGGCGCCACCGGTGCCCTCGGCCGCCACGGCGGCGCGGGCCAGCTCGACGAGCGCGGCGAACGACGCGGCGTCGTTGACGGCCATGTCGGCCAGGATCTTGCGGTCGACCTCGATGCCGGCCAGGCGCAGGCCCTGGATCAGCCGGTTGTAGGTCATCCCGTTGGCCCGGGCGCCGGCGTTGATCCGCTGGATCCAGAGCTGCCGGAAGTCGCCCTTGCGGTCGCGACGGTCCCGGTAGGCGTACTGCATCGAGTGCAGCACCTGCTCCTTGGCCTTGCGGTAGAGGCGGGAGCGCTGACCGCGGTAGCCGCTCGCGGTCTCCAGCAGGGTACGACGCTTCTTCTGGGCGTTCACAGCCCGCTTGACGCGTGCCATCTCAACTCCTTCTTCGGTTCAGGTGGCGCGCGTCAGCGGCCGAGCAGCTTCTTGATGCGCTTGACGTCGGACTTGGCCAACTCGACCGTGCCGGTCAGCCGACGGGTCTGGGTGGAGGGCTTCTTCTCCAGGTTGTGGCGAAGGCCGGCCTGCTGGGCAACGATCTTGCCCTTGCCGGTCACCTTGACCCGCTTGCCCATACCCGTGTGGCTCTTCATCTTCGGCATGTGGAACGTCTTCTCCCTGTTACTGGCCGCTGGTGTCAGCGGTCGGGCCGGTCTCACCGGCTGCTGCGGTCTCGCCAGCCTCCGGAGTCTCGCCGGCCACCGGAGCACCGGCCTCCTCCGCAGCCCGTTCCCGGGACCCACCGCGGGACGCCGTGGCGGCGACCGCGGAGGCCTTGACGGCCCGGTGCGGAGCGAGAACCATGATCATGTTTCGGCCGTCCTGCTTCGGCGCGGCCTCGACGTATCCCAGGTCCGTGATCTCGGACTCGAGCCGGCGCAGGAGCCGGTAACCCAGCTCCGGGCGGCTCTGCTCGCGACCGCGGAACATGATCGTCACCTTGACCTTGTCGCCCGCCTTGAGGAACCGCACCACGTGACCCTTCTTGGTCTCGTAGTCGTGCGGGTCGATCTTCGGCCGGAGCTTCATTTCCTTGATGACGGTCTGCTGCTGGTTACGCCGCGCTTCGCGCGCCTTCAGTGCGCTCTCGTACTTGAACTTGCCGAAGTCCATGAGCTTGCACACCGGCGGGCGCGCCATCGGCGCAACCTCGACCAGGTCCAGGTCGACGTCCGCGGCCAGCTGCAGGGCGCGCTCCAGCGGGACGATGCCCACCTGCTCACCCTCAGGGCCGACCAGTCGGACCTCACGTGCCCGGATCTGCTCGTTCACGCGTGGTTCGACGCTGATGGGGCCTCCTCGAGTCGAGTCTCCTACGGTGCCGACTCCGCAGGCTCCCGGGCGGGAGCCGACCCGGAAAGCAGAAGGCCCCGGCGCATGCCAGGGCCCGCTCGACCGGTCGGCACGATCACATGATCGCGCATCCGGAACCGGGACGTGCCCGGAACCGGGGACCGGACCCGGCCGCCTTCGCGGCGACTCGGGTGGGAGCAGGCGCTCCGCTTCAGGACCGCCCTCACGTCAGCGACGGGAGCAGTCTGGTCGACTCAGCAACATTACACCGTCGCCCCGCCAACCCCCAACTCGCCCCGCCGAGCCGCGCATAACGCGCGGCAAGATCCGCACAGTTTCCCCGCACATGCGGCCTCCCGACGCGGCGAGGCAGCAGTTTCCCCGAAGTTGCGCGGATCTCGGGTCAGCGGGGGTTGTCGGCGAGGGCGGCCAGGTGGGCCTGGTGGAGGCGGCGCAGGGCGCGCACCCCCTCGACCGCGAGTTCCTTGTCGGCGGCCTGGAGGGCGACCATCGGCAGCAGGTCGTCGTCGTGCAGCTCCAGGCTGGCCCACGGGGCGCCACGGTCGAACCGGACCCCGCGCACGACCTCCCAGGGCAGCTCGTGCGAACCGATCACGTTGCGGACCCGGACACCCTTCACGTCGGCCACCACACGGGGACGGGTGAAGAGCAGGATGCCGAGGGCACCGAAGACACCCAGCCCGATCATGGCGAGCTGGTCGCCCCGCTGGAACGTGCCGTAGCCATTGCCGACGCCGCCGGTCAGCGAGGTGGCGACCAGGCTGAACACCAGCAGCACTGCGGCGGCCGACACCCAGCAGACCAGCCGGATCCGGCGCGGCCGCAGGGTCACCACTGACTCGCTCCGCTCGCTCACGCCACCGCCTCGCTGCGCTCCGCGGCGGCGCGAGGCGCCGCGCTGCTGAGCCTGATGGTTCGCTCGCTCCGCTCGCTCACGCCACCAGTCTGCCATCCGGCTCGGGCTCGCGTTCCGTCGCCACACGCGACGGCGCGCGCCGCCGTACGCCGGCCACCAGCACGGCGAGCCCGGTGAGCGCCGCGCCGGCCAGCACCGGCCAGCGCGCCCCGGCCCCGCCGGGCAGCAGCACGTCCAGCAGCAGGGCCCCGCCGAGCTGCCCGGCGACCAGCGCGAGGCCGGTCCGCAGCACCCCGGCCGCGCGGACGCCCACCAGCAGGGTGAGCACGATGCCGACCCCGAGCAGGCCGCCGGTGTAGAACCACCACTGCCCGGGCCAGGTGGGCCGGACGGCGAACGCCCCGACCAGGGCCGCGACCGCCAGGATCACCGGGGTGCCGACGGCGAAGTTGACCGCGAGCCCGGCGGCGGTGCTGCCGGCGGCGGAGACCCGACCGTTCAGCGCGGACTGCAGGGCCACCGCCAGCCCACCGGCGACCGCGAGCAGGACCAGCCCCAGCGCCAGGTCACCGACCGGCCGACCGAGCTGGGCGAGGGACACCGCGACGATGCCGAGCAGCCCCCCGGCGACCCGGGGCACGGTGAGCGGCAGCCGTCCCGCCGGGGACAGGCCCGCCCGGTCCACGGCCAGCCCGCTCAGGCTGCCGCCGGCCACCTGGGCGATGGTGAAGACGGCCACCCCGAGCACCGGCACGACGTACGTGGCGATCACCACGATCGCCGCGCCGCCGAGGCCGCCCAGATACGCCCACCAGGGCAGGCCGGCGCGGCGCAGCGCGGCCAGCCCGCTCCGCATCGAGGGCACGGCGAGCAACCCGACCAGGACGAGGAGGCTGCCGCCGAGGTTGTTGACCACCGCGCCGAGCATCGGGGCGCCGGCCCGCTCCCCCAGGCCGGCGTTGACCAGGCTCTGCGCGGCCGCGGCCACCCCGCCGAGGACGACCAGCGCCAGAGCGGCCGGAGCCGGCAGCGGCCTCACAGCCGGCAGGCGTGGATGTTGGTGACCAGGATGGCCCGAGCACCCAGCTCGTAGAGCTCGTCCATGATCCGGTGCACGTCGTCGCGCAGGACCATCGCCTGCACGGCTACCCAGCCCTCGCGGTGCAGCGGGGAGACGGTCGGCGACTCGATGCCGGGGGTCAGCGAGCTGGCCCGGTCGAGCAGCCCGGCCGGCACGTCGTAGGCGAGCATCACGTAGCGGCGGGCGACCAGCACGCCGTGCAGCCGGCGCAGCAGTTGGTCGGCCTGCGCGCAGCCGGGGGCCCCGAGCCGGCGGACCAGCACCGCCGAGGAGTGCAGCAGCGGCTCCCCGAACACCACCAGCCCGGCCTGGCGCAGGGTGACGCCGGTCTCCACCACGTCGGCGACCACGTCGGCCACGCCGAGACGGATGGCGTTCTCCACCGCGCCGTCCAGGCGGATCACCTCGGCCTTGACGCCCAGCTCCGCCAGGTGCCGCTCGACCAGCCCCGGGTACGCGGTGGCGATCCGGTGCCCGCCCAACTGCTGGACGGAGTCCACGTCCTCCGGGCGGGCCGCGAACCGGAACGTGGCCCGCCCGAAGTTCAGGTCGACCACCTCCTCGGCCGGCGCGCCGGAGTCGATCAGCAGGTCGCGACCGGTGATGCCGACGTCGAGGTCACCGGAGCCGACGTAGGTGGCGATGTCCTTGGGGCGCAGGTAGAAGAACTCGAGGTCGTTGGCCTCGTCGCGGCAGACCAGGTCCTTGAGGTCGGTGCGCTGGCGGTAGCCCGCCTCGCGCAGCATCTGGGCGGCCGACTCGGCCAGGGTGCCTTTGTTGGGTACAGCGACACGCAGCATGGGTGGAGTGCTCCTTCGATCGATCGGAATGATCAGCAGACGGAAACACTCACAGATGTCGGTAGACGTCCTTGAGTTCGAGCCCGGTGGCGAGCATCAGCACCTGGGCCTGGTAGAGCAGCTGGGAGATCTCCTCGGCGGCCCGCTCGGGGCCCTCGTGCTCGGCGGCCATCCACGCCTCGGCCGCCTCCTCGACGACCTTCTTGCCGATGAAGTGCACCCCCTTCTCAAGCGCGGTGACCGTGCCCGAGCCCGGGGTGCCGGCGGCGGCCTTGGCCTGCAGCTCGGCGAACAGCTCCTCGAACGTCTTCACGAAGCGCGATTCTTCCAGCTCGCCGGCGGAAGCGGGTGCGGCGGGTCCGGGTCGGCCCGGTGGCCGGGACGGCACGTGATCCAATTTCTCACCCCAACGGTGAGACAAATATCGATCACGACCGTTCATGGCTCTACGCTGTCCGCCATGGCCGACACCCCTCGCATCCTCGCGCTCGGCACGGCCGGCGCCGTCCTCGTCGCGGTTGCCGCCTGCGCGCCCCAGGACGATCAGCCCCCCGTCCCGAACCCCACCGCCGCCGCGTGCACGAAGGGCACCATGCCGACGCGGACCGCCGGCAAGCTGACCATCGCCACCGACGAACCGGCGTACGAGCCGTGGTTCCGCCAGAACAAACCGGACAACGGCGAGGGCTACGAGGCCGCCGTCGCGTACGCGGTGGCCGAGAAGCTCGGGTACGCGCACGAGGACGTCACCTGGACCCGGGTCAAGTTCGACGCCGCCATCGCCCCCGGCCCGAAGACCTTCGACTTCGACATCAACCAGTTCTCCGTCACACCGGAGCGCCAGCAGGCGGTCGCCTTCTCCGCGCCCTACTACCTGGTGCGGCAGACCGTGATCGCGCTCAAGTCCTCGAAGATCGCCGGGAAGAAGTCCCTGGCCGACCTGCGGGACGCCACCCTCGGCGCCCAGGTCGGCACCACCAGCTACCAGGCGATCACCGACGTGATCAAGCCGACCCGGAAGCCGCAGGTCTTCAACAACAACGACGACGCCAAGAAGGCGCTGCAGAACGGTCAGCTCGACGGCCTCGTGGTGGACCTGCCGACCGCCTTCTACATGACCGGCGCGGAACTCACCGACGCCGTCATCGTCGGCCAGGTGCCGCAGGTCGGCGCGCCCGAGACGTTCGGGCTGCTGCTGGACAGGGACACCCCGCTCGTTCCCTGCGTCAACGCGGCGATCGACCAACTCGCCAAGGCCGGCACGCTCAAGGAGCTGCAGCAGAAGTGGCTCGCTGAGGCGGCCGGAGCGCCCGAGCTCACGTGATCCTGCTGGAGCACACCCCCTCGTCCGCCCAGCAGCGGCGGACCGCGTACCGGCGTCGGCAGACCGTACGCAGCGTGCTGGTCGCCGCCTGCTCCACGGCGGCGCTCGGCACGCTGCTGGTCACCGCCGTCACCGGCGCACCCGGCTGGGACCGGGTCCGCGAGTCGTTCCTGGACCCAAAGATCGCCCGGGAGGCCCTGCCGGCGGTGCTCGACGGCCTCAAGCTCAACGTCCAGCTGCTGCTCTGTTGCGCCGCCGGCGCGCTGCTCCTCGGGCTGCTCGTCGCGCTCCTACGTACGCTGCGCGGCCCGGTCTTCTTCCCGGTGCGGGCGCTCGCCACCAGCTACACGTACACCTTCCGGGGTCTGCCGCTGATCATCGTGCTCTACGTGCTGACGCTGGGCGTGCCGGGCCTGCGGTTGCAGGGCATGCCCCCGGTGCTGGTGCTCGGCGGGCTCGCGCTGGTGCTCACCTACGGCGCGTACCTGGCCGAGGTGTTCCGGGCCGGCATCGAGTCGGTGCACCCGAGCCAGCTCGCCGCCGCCCGGTCGCTCGGGCTGAGCTACCGGCAGACCATGCGGCACGTGGTGCTGCCGCAGGCCGTCCGCCGGGTGGCCCCGCCGCTGCTCAACGACGTGGTGGCGTTGCAGAAGGACGTGGGACTGGTCTCCCTGGCCGGGCCGATCGACGCGGTCCGCGCCGCCCAGATCGCCACCGCGCAGCACTTCAACTACACGCCTTACATTCTGGCCGGCATGCTGTTCGTGCTGCTCGCCATCCCGCTGATCGCGGTCACCGACTGGGTGACGCTGCGCGCGGCCCGACGCCAGTCCGGAGGTTGAGATGCCGGTGCTGAGCTGCCGAGGGCTGCGCAAGGAGTTCGCCGGCCACGTGGTGCTCGACGGGCTCGACCTGACCGTCGACGAGCATCAGGTGGTGGCGCTGATCGGGGCGTCCGGGTCGGGCAAGTCGACCCTGCTGCGCTGCGTCAACCTGCTGGAGGAGCTGGACGACGGCACCATCGAGCTGGACGGTGAGGAGATCTCCGATCCCCGGGTCGACCCGGACCTGGTCCGCCGCCGGATCGGCATGGTCTTCCAGTCGTACAACCTCTTCCCGCACCTGACCGTGCTGGAAAACATCGTCCTGGCCCCGCGTCGGGTGCACCGGCGGGCCCGGGCGGAAGCCGAGGCCCAGGCTCGGGAGTTGCTCGACCGGGTGGGGCTGGGCGAGAAGGCAAGGGCCTATCCGGACCGGCTCTCCGGCGGGCAGCAGCAGCGGGTGGCGATCGTGCGGGCGCTGGCCAACTCGCCCCGGCTGATGCTGCTGGACGAGGTGACCTCGGCGCTGGACCCGGAACTGGTGGGCGAGGTGCTGACGTTGATCCGCGAGCTGAAGGCGGACGGGATGACCATGGTGCTGGCCACCCACGAGATGGGGTTCGCCCGCGAGGTGGCCGACCAGGTCTGCTTCCTCGACAGCGGCCGGGTGGTGGAGGCCGGGCCGCCGGAGCAGGTGCTCGGCGAGCCGACCCAGCCGCGTACCCGGCAGTTCCTGAGCCGGATCATCGAGGCCGGCCGACTCTGACCAGGACTGCTGTGGGTATTCGCCCATCGCGGGCCGGCTTGATCAACTCCATGTGCGGCAAGTTGTGGTCAAAACAGAGGACGAGACCACAGCTTGCCGCACACCGAGTTGATCAAGCCCCATGTCCGGGTACGCCTGGGCCGACAGGTAGGCCCCGTGAAAAGAGGTCTTTCGAAAGTGGCCTTTCGAAAGATATCCTTTGACGCATGCCCGAGCAGCAGCCCCGTGAGATCACCGACGTCGACACCCTTCGCGCCCTCGCGCACCCGCTGCGGCTGCGCATCCTCAACACGGTCGGCCTCTACGGCCCGCTGACCGCCACCGAGGTGGCCGAGCGGGTCGGCGAGAGCCCCGCCAACTGCTCCTGGCACCTGCGACAGCTCGCCAAGTACGGCTTCGTCACCGAGGCCGGCGGCGGCACCGGTCGGCAGCGGCCGTGGCGGCTGGTCACCGAGGGGCACCGGTGGGGCGAGGGTGAGCAGAGCCCCGAGCTGGCGCGGGCCGGCGACGCGGCCACCCACGTCCTGCTCGACCTGGAGTACCGCAAGCTCCGGGACTGGCTGGCCGTCCGCCGGCAGGAGTCCTCCGTCTGGCGCGACGCCGGTTTCTTCAACCAGTCCATCGGCTGGTACACCGCCGACGAGCTCGCCGAGATGAAGCAGGAGATCGGGTCGCTGTTCGGGCGGCACCTGGACCGGATCAGCGACCCGGCGGCCCGCCCGGCCGGGTCACGGCCGGTGCGGTTGATGGCGTGGGGCGTACCCGAGGTCGACGGACCGGCAGCCGGCAGGGCCGACCCCGCACGGAACGCGGAGGGCGGACCGGTCGGCAACAACGCCGAAACCACGGAACACGGAACGGTCGTCGGCGACGCCGACACGAAAGAAGACGGGGAACGATGAGACACCTGCTGCGCCGGCCGGACTTCCGGCGGTTTTTCCTCGCGCTGACCGTGAGCATGGTCGCCGAGTCGGTCCTGCTGCTGGCCCTGGCCGTCTGGGTCAAGGAACTGACCGGCTCCGACGGGCTGGCCGGCGCCACCTTCGTCGCGCTGACCGCGCCGATGGTGCTCGCCCCGCTGGTCGGCTGGGTAGTCGACCGGGCACCCCGCCGGACGCTCTTCGTGGCGCTCAACGCGATCACCGCCGCGCTGCTGCTGCCGCTGCTGACCGTGCACGACGCCAGCCGGCTCTGGATCGTCTACGCGGTCGCCGCCGGCTACGGGCTCTCCTACATCGCGCTCGGCGCGACGGTCACCGCGCTCGTGCAGGAACTGGTCCCCGCCGAGCTGCTGCCCGACGCCAACGGCGTGTCCCAGACCGTCAAGCAGGGGCTTCGGCTGGCCGGCCCGCTGCTCGGCGCCGGCCTCTACGTCCTGCTCGGCGGCCCGGCGCTGGCCGCCGCCTGCGCGCTCGGCTTCCTGTTGGCGGGTGCGATCGGTCTGGCCCTACGCCCGGCTTCGGCTTCGGCTTCGGCTTCGGCTTCGGCTTCGGCTTCGGCTTCGGCTTCGGCTTCGGCTTCGGCTTCGGCTTCGGGCGAGGGTGCGGGTGCGGGGTTCGGGGCGGTGGCCAACGGAGACCCGGGTGCCGCATCGGGCGAAGCGGCGACCCCGAGTGGGGCCGGCGCCGGAGCCGCCGGCAACGGGCGCGGTGCGCTGGTCGCCGGGCTCCGGCACCTGGTGGCCGAGCCCGCGCTGCGCCGCGCGTTGGTGGCGGTGGTGGTCGCCACCGTCGGGCTGGGGTTCGGCGAGACGCTGTGGTTCGCGTACGTGGACCAGGGGCTCGGGCGGCCGCCCGCATTCCTGGGGGTGCTGGTCTCCGTGCAGGGGATCGGCGGCCTGGTCGGCGGAGTCGGCTCGGCGGCGCTGGTACGCCGGCTCGGCGAGCTGGGCACCCTGGCGCTCGGCGTGGCCGCCCTCGCCGTGGGCACCCTGGCCATGGTCCGCCCGAGCCTGGTGCTCGCCTTCGTCGGCATCATGCTGATCGGGCTCGGGCTGCCGATGTCGATGGTGGGCACCATGACGCTGATTCAGCGACGTACCCCGCCGGACCTGGTCGGCCGGGTCTCGGCCGCGCTGGACGCGCTGGCCAGCGGTCCGCAGTCGGTGGCGATCGGGGCGGGCGCACTGCTGGTCGGCCTGGTCGACTACCGCCTGCTGTACGCGGCGATCGGGCTGCTGCTGCTGGTCGCGGCCGGCTACCTGCTCACCGGCCGCCGCCTCACCGCGCCGGCCGAGGCCACACCGGCCGCGGAGCCGGCCGAGGCCACACCGGCCGCCGTCGGGTAGCGACCGGACCGGACGACCAACGGCCACCGGTCAGCCGCCGAAGCCCACCCGGTGGCCGTTGGCGGCGCCGAGGCCCCGGATTGCGAGCGCGGCGTCCAGGGCCGCGACGGTGGCCGCCCAGCCCTTGTCCTCCGCCGAGCCGGGCAGGCCGGCCCGGTCCCGGGCCTGCTCGATGGTGTCCACCGTGAGCACCCCGTGCGCCACCGGCTTGCCCTCGTCCAGCGCGACCCGGGTCAGCCCCTCGGTCACCGCCTTGCAGACGTAGTCGAAGTGGGCCGTCGCACCCCGGACCACCACGCCGAGCGCGACCACCACGTCGTACCGGCGGGCCATCGCCTGGGCCACCACGGGCAGCTCCACCGAGCCGGCCACCCGGGCCACCACGGACCGCGCGCCGCATGCCTCGGCGGCGGCCACCGCCCGGTCGACCATCTGGTCGGTTAGGTCGCCGTGCCAGCGCGCGGCCACGACGCCGACGGTCAGCCCGGCGGCGTCCACCGAGGTGACGCCCGGTTCCCCGAAACCCGCCATCGCTACGCTCCGATCTCGTCGCCGGCGACCGGGCGGCCCATCGGCGCCTCGGTCACCTCGTCCAGCCCGTCCAGGAGGTGGCCCATCCGGTCCCGCTTGGTCCGCAGGTAGCGGACGTTCTCCGGGTTCGACCGGACGGGCAGCCCCTCGCGGCCGCTCACCGTGAGGCCGTACCCCTCCAGACCGGCCCGCTTGGCCGGGTTGTTCGTCAGCAGCCGCATCGAGCGGACGCCCAGGTCGTAGAGGATCTGCGTGCCGGTGCCGTAGTCCCGGGCGTCGGCGGGCAGCCCCAGGTCGAGGTTGGCGTCGACGGTGTCCCGGCCCTGGTCCTGGAGCTGGTACGCCCGCAGCTTGTGCAGCAGCCCGATGCCGCGCCCCTCGTGGCCGCGTACGTAGAGCACCACGCCGCGCCCCTCCTGTGCCACCCGGGCCAGGGCGGCCTGCAGCTGCGGGCCGCAGTCGCAGCGCAGCGAGCCGAAGACGTCGCCGGTGAGGCACTCGGAGTGCACCCGGACCAGCACGTCCGCCCCGTCACCGAGGTCGCCCATGACCAGCGCGACGTGCTCGGCCGAGTCGAAGTCGCTGCGGTAGCCGAGCGCCCGGAACACCCCGTACGGGGTGGGCATCCGCGCCTCGGCGACCTGCTCCACCTGCTTCTCGGTGCGCCGGCGGTAGGCGATCAGGTCGGCGATGGTGATCAGGGTCAGCCCGTGCTCGGCGCAGAACTTCTCCAGGTCCGGCAGGCGCATCATGGTGCCGTCGTCGTTGACCAGCTCGCACAGCACCCCGGCGGGGCGCAGCCCGGCCAGCCGGGTCAGGTCGACCGCCGCCTCGGTGTGGCCGGGCCGGCGCAGCACCCCGCCCTCCCGAGCCCGCAGCGGCACCACGTGCCCGGGACGGGCCAGGTCGGTCGGGTCGGTGGCCGCATCGGCGAGCAGCCGGATGGTGTGCGACCGGTCGGCGGCCGAGATGCCGGTGCTGACTCCCTCCCGGGCGTCCACGGTCACCGTGTACGCGGTGCCCCGCCGGTCCTGGTTGGTGTGGTGCATCGGCGGCAGGTCCAGCCGGTCGCACTCGCTCTCGGTGAGCGGCACGCAGATGTAGCCCGAGGTGTAGCGGACCGTGAAGGCGAGCAGCTCCGGGGTGGCCAGCTCAGCCGCGAAGATCAGATCGCCCTCGTTCTCCCGGTCCTCGTCGTCGACCACGACGACGGGCCGGCCGGCGGCGATGTCCGCCACCGCCTGCTCGATGGATCCGAAACTGGTCATGCCACAACCTCCGAGTAGATCGGGGTACGGGCGGGCGCGGTGGCCCGCGAGGTGCGCCACCAGGTGGCCAGGCCGGCGGCGCAGAACCCGCCGTAGAAGAGGTACATGGCGGCCGACGGGTAGAAGCCGCCGCGCAGCAGCAGCGGCACGCCGACCGCGTCGACGGCGATCCAGAGCAGCCAGAACTCGACCCAGCCGCGGGCCATGCCGTACGTGGCGAGCAGGCTGCCGACCAGGATCCAGGCGTCCGGCAGCGGCCCCCAGGAGCCGAGCGCGGCCAGCAGCGGGTACGCGGCGGCGGTGCCGACCACGGCGGCGGCGAGCAGGCCGAGCCGTTCCCGACCGGTGGCCCAGCGCGGGGTGACCGCCGGCTGCTCCCCGCCGCCGGCGCGCCGGTTGCGCGACCAGCGCCACCAGCCGTAGAGGCTGACCGCGAAGAAGAAGACCTGGCGGCCGGCCTGGCCGTAGAGGTCGTGCGCCTGCGGGGTGGCGAAGGCGCCGCCGAGGAACACGGTGAACAGCAGCGCGTTGCCGATCATGCCGATCGGCCAGGCCCAGACCAGCCGGCGGAGGCCGAACAGCGCGGAGCCGAGGCCGAAGACGTTGCCGACGATCTCCCGGACCAGCACCGGCGAGCCGGCGATCTGGAGCTGGGCGTCGAGCAGCCAACCGAGCGGGCCCATCAGCGGTCCCCGTCCGGGCGGGGACCGCTGGCGAGCAGCCGCTCGACGTACTTGGCCAGCACGTCCACCTCGAGGTTGACCGGGTCGCCTACGCCCTTGGCGCCGAGGGTGGTGAGCTTGAGGGTGGTGGGGATCAGCCCGACGGCGAACCAGTCGTCGCCGACCTCGGCGACGGTCAGCGAGACACCGTCGACGGTGATCGAGCCCTTCTCCACCACGTACCGGGACAGCGCGGCGGGCAGCCGGAAGCGGACCGTCTCCCACTGGGCGGCCGGCTCCCGGGAAATGATCTCGCCGACCCCGTCGACGTGGCCCTGGACGATGTGCCCGCCGAGCCGGCTGTTCAGCGCGGCGGCCCGCTCCAGGTTGACCGGATCACCCGGGCGGAGCGCGCCGAGCGCGGACCGGCGCAGGGTCTCCCCCATCACGTCCGCGGTGAAAACGTCGCCGTCGACGTCGACCACGGTCAGGCAGACCCCGTTGACGGCGATGGAGTCGCCGTGCCGGGCGTCCGAGGTGACCAGCGGGCCGCGGATGGCGACCAGCGCCGAGTCGCCTCCGGTCTCGGTGGTCCGGACGACCTCGCCCAGTTCCTCGACGATGCCGGTGAACATGTCAGGCCTCCCTCTTCCGGGGCAGCGCGGTGATCCGCAGGTCGGGGCCGACCTGCGTGACGTCGGTGAGTTCCAGGTCGATGACGTCGGCGATGGTGGTCACGCCGGCGTCGAGCAGCGCGGTCGGGCCGGCGCCGAGCAGCTTCGGCGCGACGTACCCGACGATCTTGTCGACCAGGCCGGCCGCGAGGAACGCGCCGGCCAGCCGGGGGCCGCCCTCCAGCAGGGCGGCCCGGACGCCGCGGTGGTGCAGCTCCGCGAGCAGCGCCGGCAGGTCGACCCGGCCGTCCGGGCCGGCGCCGACCTCGGCGGCGGTCGCGATCCAGGTCCGGGCGGCGCCGTCGCGGACCCGGGCGTCGGCCGGGGTACGCCCCGAGCTGTCCACCACCACCCGCAGCGGCTGCCGGATGGCCAGGGTGCCGTCGCGCAGGTTGCGGGCGGTGAGCCGGGGGTCGTCGGCGAGCACGGTGCCCACCCCGGCGATCACCGCGTCGACCGTGCCACGCAGGGCGTGCACGTCGGTCCGGGCCGCCTCGGAAGTGATCCACATGCTGGTGCCGTCGGCCGCGGCGGAGCGCCCGTCGAGGGTGGCGGCGTACTTCCAGATCACGTACGGCCAGCCGCGGCGCATCGAGGTGAGCCAGGCGACGTTGCCCGCCTCGGCCTCCTCGGCGCGTACCCCGACCTCGACCTCGACCCCGGCGGCGCGCAGGGTGGCCGCGCCGCCGGTGGCGACCGGGTTGGGGTCGGCGACGGCGATCACCACCCGGGAGACACCGGCGGCGATGAGCGCGTGACTGCAGGGGCCGGTGCGGCCGGTGTGGTCGCAGGGTTCCAGGGTGACCATGGCGGTGCCGCCGCGGGCCCGCTCACCGGCTTGGGCGAGGGCGACGATCTCGGCGTGCGGCCCGCCCGCGTACGCGTGGAACCCCTCGCCGACGACCTCGCCGTGCGCGTCGAGGAGGACGCAGCCGACCACCGGATTGGGGCTGGTGGTGCCAAGGCCGCGGGCCGCCAGGGAGATCGCGCGACGCATCGCCTCGTCGACGGAGCCGCTCGCCATCGCCTGCCCTGCCCTTTCGCTCGCCGGTACGCGCGGGCGAGGCTGGGAGGTGGCGACACAGGTGCCGCGGACGGGCGGCGGCGGAGACCCGGGGACGGCGGCGCCGACCCCGGAGAGCCCACGCGGCGGCTGACGGTGCCAGCGGCCGGCAGGGGCCTCCCCGTCCCGCGCGCTGTCTCCCATCCGGACTGTCTGGGGACGGACGAGCCGCACCCCAACCGTCGGCCCCGGATTCTCACCAGGTCCACCGTCCGGCCGAAGCCGTCCGGGTCGCGGGCTTACCACGGTCGGGCCGTGGATCACCGCCGGTTCGGAATTTCACCGAGCCCCGCCAGCGCGTGGTGGGTATACCGAGAGTCTTACACGCCGGGCGGCGGGCCGCGCCAGAGAGGCGAGCTACCTCACAGCGAGGAGAGCACGATCACGTAACGCCGCGCCGGCGGTCGACCGCGACGTACGACCCGGGCTGGCTCTTGGCGAGCGTCTTCATCTCGGAGGCGACGGCGATCGCCTCCAGCGGGTCGGTGAAGCGTTTGCCGGAGTCGGAGAGGGAGACCCCGATGGAGAGGGTGACCAGGGCGGCCCGCCTGATGTTGCCCCGCCGATCCTTCAGCTCGACGAAGCCGCGCTCCCGGTCGACCGGGTCGTAGAGGGCGTCGGCGGCCTTCTCGAAGTCCTCCACCGCCCGGCTGGTCAGCGGCCGGACCTGGCTGGGGGCGCAGACGATGACGAAGTCGTCGCCGCCGACGTGACCGAGGAACGCCGGCGGCAGGCCGATCGACACCACCGCCCGGTGCAGGCTGCGGGCCAGCGCGGAGATGAACTCGTCGCCCCGGACGAAGCCGTACCGGTCGTTGACGCTCTTGAACCGGTCGATGTCGATGTACCCGACGGCGTAGTCGGCCCCGGCGCGTACCCGGTCGTTGATCTCGCGGCGGATCCGGCTGTTGCCGGGCAACCCGGTCAGCGGCGAGACCTCGCGGAACTCCTTGTTGCGCCGCAGCGTGGAGCTGACCCGGGCGATCAACTCGGCGGTGTCGAAGGGCTTCACCAGGTAGTCGTCGGCGCCGGCGCTGAGGCCGTTGACCTTGTCCACGGTCATGCCCTTGGCGGTCAGCATGATCACCGGCAGCGCCGAGGTCATCGGGTCGGCGCGCAGCCGACGGGTCAGCTCCAGGCCGTCGATGCGCGGCATCATCAGGTCCACCACGGCCAGGTCGGGCCGCTGCCGCTCGATCACCTCGAGCGCCTCCTGGCCGTCGCTGGCGTGCAGCACCTCGAAGCCGTGCAGGCGCAGGTTGAACTCGACGAACCGCGCGATGTCCTCGTCGTCGTCGACGACCAGGACGATGTCGGGTCGCTCGCCGGCCGGATCCACCTCAGGCCCCGGATGCCGCGCGTTCCGCCAGGGCCCGCAGGTGGCGTACCGCCTCGGCGGGATCGTCGGCACCGTAGACCGCGGTGCCGGCGACGAAGGCGTCGGCACCCGCCGCTGCGGCCTGCTCGATGGTGTCGGCGGCGATCCCGCCGTCGACCTCGATCCGCAGTTCCAGGTGGCCGCTGTCGACGTGCCGCCGGGCGGCGCGCACCTTGTCCAGCAGTTGCGGGATGAACCGCTGCCCACCGAAGCCGGCCTTGATCGTCATGATCAGCAGCGTGTCGAAGCTGGGCAGCAGCTCCAGGTACGGCTCGATCGGGGTGTCCCGGTCGATCGCCAGCCCCGCCTTCGCCCCGGCCGAGCGGAGGTCCTTCGCGAGGGCCACCGGGTCGTCGCACGCCTCGGCGTGGAACGTGACGTTGTACGCCCCGGCGTCGGCGTACCCGGGGGCCCAGCGGCGCGGGTCCTCGATCATGAGGTGCACGTCGAACGGCAACTCGGTCGCCGCCCGCAGGCTCTGCACCACCGGCAGCCCGATGGTCAGGTTCGGCACGAAGTGGTTGTCCATGACGTCGACGTGCAACCAGTCGGCGGCGTGCTCGACGGCACGGACCTCGTCGGCGAGGCGGGCGAAATCGGCGGCCAGGATGCTGGGGGCGACGATCGGCGGCGGTACGGTCACGGGGCCAGTGTACGAATGCGTCCTCGGTCGCCCGCAGCGCGGCACCGCTCGGTGACGTATGCTGCACGCCCGTAGCGTGAGGTGCAAACGCGACCACGACGACGGGGAGGTCGGTGGGCGATGCGGCGTTGGTGGACAGCGGTCGCCGTGGGCACGGCCCTGGCACTCGCCGGGTGCGGCGTGGTGCCGGCCGGGGTGGACCGGGACCTGACCGACGACTGGCCCGCCTTCCCGGTCGCCGAGGCCTTCGTGCCGGCGGCGGGGGTCTGTCACGCCACGATCCAGGACGTCGGCTACCTCAGCGGCTACGCCCCGATCGACTGCGCCACCTCGCACCGCGCCGAGACGCTGCACGTGGGCACGCTGACCGGCAAGGACGCCGGTCGGGACGCTCCCCCACGTCCCGGCTCGACCGGGATGCGGACCGCGCACGCCGAGTGCGACCGGAAGGTCAGCAAGGCAGTCGGCGCCGACTGGCGCTCGGGACGGCTCGGGCTCTCCGTCGTCTTCCCGTCGGAGCCGGCCTGGAGCGGCGGGGCCCACTGGTTCCGTTGTGACCTCTTCGAGGTGGACGGCCTGGACGACGTCACCGTCACCGCGCGCACCGCCAGCCTGCGCGACGCCCTCGCGCCGGGGTCCCCGCTGGCCCTCGGCTGCTTCAACCCGAAGGTCAGCAAGGACGATGTGGAGCAGATGCGCCCGGTCGCCTGCACCGCCAAGCACCACGCCGAGTTCGTCGGGATCCACCCCTTCCCCGACCTCACGTACGCGCAGTTCCAGCGCGACTCCACGCAGGCGCACAAGGCGTGCCGGTCGTTGATCGCGACGTACGTCAAGGTGCCGAACAACAGCGACATGCAGTACCGGGCCGGCACGATCATCTA
The DNA here is from genome assembly GCF_040649295.1 of Micromonospora sp. NPDC048999. Lineage (NCBI taxonomy): Bacteria > Bacillati > Actinomycetota > Actinomycetes > Micromonosporales > Micromonosporaceae > Micromonospora > Micromonospora sp. NPDC048999. The sequence goes on from NZ_JBEZFI010000017.1 coordinate 62,859, forward strand.
CCACCCCGCCGAGGAGCAGTGGGACGACGGTGACCGCGGGGTGCAGTGCTTTCTCTGGGTGGACCGGACGCTGACCCGCTCGTTGAAGGGTGCCGGCAGCAAGGGCCTGCCGATCAACTGACCGAGGCGGGGCGGGTGGCCGCTTCCGGCCCGCCCGCCCCCACCCCGTGCTCGATCAGGCGACCTGGAGCGTCACGTCGTCGATGACGAAGCTGGTCTGCAACAACGAGTCCTCCACACCGGTCCACTTCAGGGTCACCGTCTGCCCCGCGTACGAGGCCAGGTTGAAGGTGCGCTGGGTGTAGCCGGTGGCGGCGTTGAGGTTCGAGTACGTCGCCAGCGTGGTGCTGCCCACCTGGAGGGTCAGCTTGTCGTACGCCGTCGACGTGGTCGTCTCGGCCGTGTCGATGTGCAGCCAGAACGACAGGGTGTAGCTGGAGCACCCGGCCGGGAGGGTCACCGACTGGGACAGCGTGTCGGTGTGCGAGGTGCCGTACCCGTCCAGCCACGCCTTGTACGACCCGGTCCGCGCCGGCTGGCCCTGCGAGTTGGTGATCACGCCCGACGTCGCCGTCCACGGCGCGGTGCCCGAGTCGAAGCTGCTGTTGCCGATGAGCTGCCCGGCGGTGCAGCCGCCGGTGCCACCGCCGACCGCGAGCTGCCAGATCGTGTACGCGACCCCGTCGGCGGAGCGGTCGAGGATGGTCGCGTTGATGTTGGCGGTGGTGTCACACGACTTGTGGTAGCAGGAGTCGTACGCTGCCCCGGCGGTGCCGCCCCATTTGCTGGCCTGGGCGGACGTCTTGGTGTAGCTGGCGCCCGCCGCGTAGCCCGAGGTGGGGATGCCGGCGTTGGCGAAGGAGTAGTCGTCGGAGCGCCCCTGCCCCTCGGTGTTCTCCTCGGGCTGGAGGCCGAACGAGTCCCAGTACGCCTTGAGCGGCGCGGCCGTGGTCGAGGTGACCCGGTTGATGAAGTAGCCGCCGTTGGGTGAGGCGACCATGTCGAAGTTGTAGTACGCCTTGATGTAGCCCTTCTGGGTGGCGCTGAGCGAGTTGACGTAGAACTTCGAGCCCTGCAGGCCCTGCTCCTCGCCGTTCCACCAGGCGAACCGGACCCGCTGGGTCATGGTCGGGTTCTGCTGCGCCAGCACCAGCGCATTCTCCAGCAGGGTGGCCGAGCCGGAGCCGTTGTCGTTGATGCCCGGGCCGGCGGCGACGCTGTCCAGGTGTGCGCCGAACATGATGACCTGGTCGGCGGGGCCCTGCGGCCACTCGGCGATCAGGTTGCTCGCCGGGTAGGTGCAGCTGGTGCAGGTCTGCTCGGTGACGGTGTAGCCGGCGGCCTGGAGCTTGGACTTCACGTAGCTCACCGAGGCGGTGTAGCCGGCCGAGCCGGCCCGCCGGGTGCCGCCGTTGCTGGTGGCGATGCTGTTGAGCTGGGTCAGGTGGGCCTGGACGTTTGTCACCGAGATGTCCGGTGCGGCGGCGGCCAACGCGGGGGCGGCAGCCAGCGGCGCGGCGGCGGGGGCGACGGCCATCGGCGCGGCGGTGGCGGGGGCACCGGCCAGGGTCGCGGTCACGGCGGCGAACAGGGCGAGCGCGAGGCCCGCGATCGGGGTGCGGCGTCTCATGTGGACTCCTCATGGGGTCGGCGGGGCGCGGCGGGGTGGGGTGGCGCGACGGCGGACTCCGGCGACGCGACAAACCGCGGTCGAAACAGTGACACGCGTCGATCTAACAAGTCAACGGGGTGTCACAACCGGTGGCCGTTCGCCCTCTTTCGCACCTGCCGGCGGAACGGTCGTACCGGCCGCGGACCAACGACGCGACCCGGGGCAGATCTCCTGCCCCGGGTCGCGGGTGTGGGATGCGTTCGGGCTCAGCCCCTGCGCAGCAGCGCCAGGAACATCGCGTCGGTGCCGTGCCGCTGCGGCCACAACTGCACCGTCGGCCCGTCCCCCAGCCCCGGCATGCCGGCGGGCAGCACCGGCCGGGCGTCGACGAAGTCCACGGCGAAACCGCACCGGCGGGCCGCCTCGGTCACCGTCACGTGCGTCTCCACCGTGTGCGGCGAGCAGGTGACATAGGCGACCAGCCCGCCCGGCCGGACCGCGCGAAGCGCCGCGGTGAGCAGTTCCCGCTGCAGGCGGGTCAGCGGCGGCAGATCGGACGGCTGGCGACGCCAGCGGGACTCCGGCCGACGTCGCAGCGAGCCGAGCCCGGTGCACGGGGCGTCGACCAGCACCCGGTCGAAGTGATCCTCCGGCAGCTTCGGGTCGGCGCCGACCGTCCGCCCGTCGGTGTTGAGCACGGTCACCGGCAGGCCCCGGGTGGCGTTGGCGACCAGCCGGGCCCGATGCTCGGCGACCTCGACCGCGGTGAGCCGGGCGCCGCGCTGCGCGGCGAGCGCGCCGAGCAGGCCGGCCTTGCCGCCCGGGCCGGCGCACAGGTCAAGCCAGCGGCCGTCCGGGCCGTCCAGCGGCGCGGTCGCCAGCACGTTCGCCACCAACTGGGAGCCCTCGTCCTGGACGTGGGCGCGCCCCTGCGCCACCGCGGACAGCTCCCCCGGCGCCCCGCCGGACAGGTAGACCGCGTACGGCGAGAAAGCGCCGGGCGCCCCGCCGACCTCGTCGGCCAACTCCACCGGATCGGCCAGGCCCGGGCGGGCGCACAGGTGCACCGGCGGGCGCTCATTGTCCTCGATGAGCAGCCGTGCCGTCTCGCCCAGATCGCCACCGAGCGCCTCGGCGAACGCCCGGACGATCCACTGCGGATGGCTGTACGCCAGGGCCAGGTGGCCGACCGGGTCGGTCTCGGCCGACGGGGCGAGCTTCGCCACCCAGCCGTCGATGTCGCGGGTGGCCACCTCGCGCAGCACCGCGTTGGCGAAGCCGGTGGCCCCGGGGCCGACGGCCCGGACCAGGTCCACGGTGGACGAGACCGCAGCGTGCGCCGGCACCCGGGTGTGCAGCAGCTGGTACGCCCCGAGCCGCAGCGCGTCCCGCACCGGCGGGTCGATCCGTTGCACGTCCCGGCCGGCCGCATCGGTGATGATCGCGTCGAGGGTGCCGGTGTGACGCAGCGTGCCGTAGGTCAGCTCGGTGGCGAACGCGGCGTCCCGCCCGGTCAGCCCCTCGTCGCGCAGCATCGCCGGCAGCACCAGGTTGGCGTACGCGTCGTCCCGGTGCACCGCCGCGATCGCCTGGTACGCGACGTGTCGGGGCAGGTCGAGGGTGGGCCGAGCGGGGCCACGGCCGCGCCGGTCGGCGCCGAACCGGTCGCCCCGCGCGGGCCGTTCCCCTCGCTGGCCGGGGCGATCGCCCCGGCCGTACCGCGGGCCTCTCGGGTCGTCGGAGGACGACTCGGCCCTGGGTGTCGACGGCCCGGTCACGCGAACTCCTCCCCGGCGGCGACCCGGACGCCGCGCGCCCAGTCGCTCGCCGACATGGCCTTCTTGCCGGCCGCCCGCACCTCGCCGAGGCGCACCGGGACGGTGGCGGTGCCCGCGAGCACCCGAGACTTCTCGACCAGCAGCTCGCCGGGCTTCACCTCGGGGCCGTCGGGCACCGGGATGACCGGACCGAGCTTCACCCGATCGCCACGGAACGTGGTCCACGGGCCGGGGGCCGGGGTGCAGGCACGGATCCGGCGGTCGACCGCGAACGCCGGGTCGCCCCAGCGCACCCGGGCGTCCTCGACGGTCAGTTTGGGCGCGAGGGACACCCCGTCGGCGGGTTGCGGCTCGGCCCGAACGGTGCCGGCCTCCAGCGCGTCGAGAACGGCCACCAGCAGCCCCGAGCCCGACCGGGCGAGCCGCTCCAACAGGTCGCCGGAGGTGTCGGTGGCGTGAATCTCGTCGGTGACCGTGCCGTACACCGGGCCGGTGTCCAGCCCCTCCTCCAACTGGAAGACGCTGGCACCGGTCAGCTCGTCGCCGTGCAGCACGGCCTGCTGCACGGGAGCGGCGCCGCGCCAGGCGGGCAGCAGCGAGAAGTGCAGGTTGATCCAGCCGTGTCGGGGGATCTCCAGCGCCACCGGCGGCACCAGCGCGCCGTAGGCGACCACCGGCACGCAGTCCGGGGCCAACTCGCGGAGCCGGTCCAGGAACTCGGGCTCGCGGGGCCGCGCCGGGGTGAGCACCTCGACGCCGTGCGCGTCGGCCCACGCGCCGACCGCCGAACGGACCAGGCCCCGCCCCCGGCCGGCCGGTGCGTCGGGACGGGTCACCACGGCCAGCAACTCGTGACCGGACGCGGCGATGGCGTCCAGGGCGGGAACGGCGACGGCCGGCGTGCCGGCGAAGATCAGACGCACCCGGTCACCGCCCCAGGCCGAACGGGTTACCGGCGGCGTGCGGGTTGAGCTTGACCGTCGGCGGGGTGGCCGGGTCGTACCACTCGGCCTGGCGGATCGCCTTCATGGCCGCCTTCCGGCCGGCCAAATCCAGCCGATCGACGAAGAGCACCCCGTCGAGGTGGTCGGTCTCGTGCTGCACGCACCGGGCCATCAAGCCGGTGCCGACGATCTGCATCGGGTCGCCGTAGCCGTTGAAGCCCTTGGCGATGACGTTCTGCCGGCGCTTAGTGTCGAAGTAGAGCCCGGGGATGGAGAGGCACCCCTCGGGGCCGTCCTGCTCCTCCTCGTCGGGGAACTCCAGCACCGGGTTGACCAAGTGCCCGACGACGTCGTCCACGTCGAAGGTGAACACCCGCAGGCCCACTCCGAGCTGCGGCGCGGCCAGGCCGGCTCCGCCCTGCTCCCGCATGGTGTCGGTCAGGTCGGTGATCAGCCTGCGCAGCTCGGTGTCGAAGTCGACCACCGGGTCGGCCGGCGTACGCAGCACCGGGTCCCCGAACAGACGGATGGGCTGAACGGTCACGCGGGGTGGCTCCTTGTCTGGAACGAGCGGTGTCGCACCAGTCTACGGAGTCACCCCGGCCGCCCCGGCCGGCGTACCGCTATCGGTGCCCGGCGACACGTCACCCGGCCAGGGCGCTCGGCTCAAGCGCCGGCACCCGGGTCACCCGCGAGCACCGCGTCGCCGCCGAACAGGGCGTGCTCGGGCAGCGGGAGCTCGATGCCGTGCGCGACCGCCCAGTCGTGGATCACGCTGGGGCGGGCCTGGGCGGCGAAGTAGTCGACGGCGCTCATCCCGCCGACCACCGGCTCGTCCACCTCGCCGACGAGCCGGGCGGGGACCAGCGGAAAACCGCTCTGCAGGGCGGCGCTGAGCCGCCGGTGCCCGTCGACCACGAAGAAATATTCACCGGTGTAGCCGATGGTCAGTGGGGTCAGACCCTCGTCGCCGGCCTCGGCCACGTCGCCCACGAACTCGGAGTTCCAGAGGCCGCGGAGGGTGGTGACGTCCTCGGTCGGGTAGACCCGGGCCGGGTCGAGCAGCAGCAGCGGCGGGGCCTCGCCCAGCACGTCCGCGCCGAGGCTCCCCTCGTAGACGTCGACGATGTGCTGGATCACCTGCTCCGGGGTGGCCCGGGTGGTGTCGCAGATCAGGTCGTAGTTGCGCAGCAGGGCTTTGTCCACGCCGTACCGGACGATGAACCGGCCACGCTCGCTCTCGCTGCGCTCCTTGAGCTTGATCTTCGCCTCCTCGAGGGAGGTGTAGCTCTCGGCCGGGCCGGACGGGCGGGCCAGCACCCGCCGGGCCGCCTCGGCCGGCTCGGTGATCATGTGCACCTTGAGCGCGTGGGTGAAGAAGTGCCAGGCCAGCCGGGAGTCCATGACCAGCCGCTCGCCGGAGGCCGCGATGTCCCGCTGGAGCTGGTCGACGTACCCGTCGACGGCCTGGTCCAGCTCGGCGTGCAGGTTGAGCTGGAGGGCGGTCATCTGCCGCTCCTGAGCCATCTGCCGGTAGAGGTCGCCGACGCTGACCCGGCGCAGGCCCAGTCGCTTGGCGATCTCGACGGAAACGGTGCTCTTGCCGCTGCCGAGGTCACCGTTGAAGACGATCGATTCACGAACGGTCACGAGTGATCCATCCCTGCTCACCGGCTGGTTGACATCAGCGATTCGGTGCACCGGCCGGCGAGAAATCCGGCCGTCGTGCGCCCCGACATGACGGGCGATGCTATCACGCGGCTTCCACCCATTTGCCGGACGAGGTGTGCGACAACACGCTGCTCAGCCCGGCCGGCAACCGTTCGGGCGGGGCGCGGGCCGGTCAGAAGAGGCTGAGGGGGTCGACCTGGAGGCGTACCGGCTCGGCGGCCTTGCGGGCGCTGCGCCGCCCGGCGGCGGTGTGCAGCGCCTCGGCGAGGGCGGCGGCCCGGGCCCGGGGGACCCGGACCAGCATCCGCTCCCGCCCCTCGTCGGCGGGGACCGGACCGAGCACCTCGGCGTCGTCGGGCAGCCGGGCCCCGGCGAGCAGGTCGGCCACCGCGTCCGGCAGGCCGGTCACGCTGGCCATCCGGACCGCCGGCGGGAAGCCCAGCTCGCGCCGTTCGCCCAGTTCCCGGGCGGCGAACCAGGGGGCGTCCCAGCGCAGCAGCGCCTGCACCGGCGCGAGGCCGCCGTCGGCGACCACCACCACCCGGCCGCCCGCCGCGCCGGGCCGGGCCAGCGCGGCGGCGGCCAGCCAGCGGCGCAGCGCCTCCTCCCCGGCCCGCAGGTCGGCCCGGGTGAGCAGGGCCCACGAGTCGAGCAGCAGCACCGCCCCGTAGCCGCCGTCGGCGACCGGCTCGGCGCCCGGGGTGGCGACCACCAGCCCGGCGCCGGCCGGCACCGCGCTCAGCATCTCCTCGCGGCCGGAGGTGCGGACCGGCACGCCGGGAAAGGCCCGGCCCAACTCCTCGGCGGTCCGCCGGGCACCGGTCACCGCGGCGCGCAGCCGCCGCCCGCCGCACTCCGGACAGGCGTACGCGGCGGCGATCCGACCGCACCAGCGACAGGTCGGCGCCCCGTCGACGGCGGGCACGGCGAGGGGCCCGGCGCAGTGCGGGCAGCGGGCCGGCGCCCGGCAGTCGGCGCAGGCGGTCGAGGGCAGGTAGCCGCGCCGGGGCACCTGCACCAGCACCGGCAGGTCGGCGCGGAGCGCGTCCCGGGCGGTGGTCCAGGCCAGGCTGGGCAGCCGGGCCGAGGCGGCACCGGGGTCGCGGGCCAGCTGTGGGTCGTCCCCGGTCGGCGCGATCGCCGGCACCCGGGCCCGTACGGTCGCCCGGTCGGCGATCACCTCCTGGGCCCAACGGGTCTCCACCAGCAGCTGCGCCTCGGCAGTGCGGGCGTACCCACCGACCAGGGCCGCCGCCTCGTCGAGCTGGGCCCGGGTGAGCAGCACCTCCCGGGCGTGCGGGTAGGGCGCCCGGGGTTCGGCGTGCAGGTCGTCGCCATCGTCCCAGATCGCCACGAGGCCGAGCCGGTCGACCGGGGCGAACATCGCGGCCCGGGTGCCGATCACCACGGGCACCTCCCCACGCCGGGCGGCGAGGAAGGCCCGGTAGCGCCGGGCGGGGCCGAGCGCGGCGGAGAGGCAGACGTGCCGGCCCGGCCCGAGGACGTGGGTCAGGGCGGCGTCGAGGCGGTCCAGGTCGCGAGCGTCGGCCACCACGACCAGTGCGCCTCGGCCGCCGGCCACGGTGGCGGCCACCGCGTCGGCGTACCGGGCGGCCCAGTCCTCACCGGGCAGGGCCGACCAGACCGCGCGGGCGGCCCGCCCGTCGGTGAGCGCGCGCAGCAAGGCCGGCCCGAACGGGTAGTCCCGCCACCCGCGCGGGTCGACGGCGGCGGCCGGGTCAGCGGCGGCCGTCGGGTCGGCGGCGACTGTCGGCTCCTTCTCCACCCGGGCGTGCCGGGGCGGGACGGCCAGCCGGAGCACGTCGGCGAGGCTGCCGGCGTACCGGTCGGCGACCGCCCGGGCCAACCGGGCCACCTCGGGCGCCAGCGCCGGCACCGACGAGACGACCTTCTCCAGGTACGCCAGCCGGGGGTGGCCGGACTCTTCGACGCGCTCCAGCAACCAGCCGTCGACGAGCTGGCCGGCGAAGCGGACCTTCACCCGCACCCCGGGCAACGCCTGGGCGTCCAACTCGGCGGGAACCAGGTAGTCGAACGGGCGGTCGAGGTGGGCCAGGGGCAGATCCACGCAGACGCGAGCGACCGGCGACCCGTCGGCGGGACGCCGGTCGCTGCGCCTGGTGCCGGTCAGGCTCCCGCGGCCGACTTGAGGTCGGCGGCCCGGTCGGTGCTCTCCCAGGTCAGGTCCGGCAGCTCACGGCCGAAGTGGCCGTACGCGGCGGTCTGCTGGTAGATCGGACGGAGCAGGTTGAGGTCCCGGATGATCGCGGCCGGGCGCAGGTCGAACACCTCGGCGACGGCCTTCTCGATCGAGGCGACCGACACGGTCTCGGTGCCGAAGGTCTCGATGAAGAGGCTGACCGGGTGCGCCTTGCCGATCGCGTACGCGACCTGCGCCTCGCACCGCTCGGCCAGGCCGGCGGCGACCACGTTCTTGGCCACCCAGCGCATCGCGTACGCGGCGGAACGGTCCACCTTCGACGGGTCCTTGCCGGAGAACGCGCCGCCGCCGTGCCGGGCGTACCCACCGTAGGTGTCGACGATGATCTTCCGGCCGGTGAGGCCGGCGTCGCCCATCGGACCGCCGATCTCGAACCGCCCGGTCGGGTTGACCAGCAGCCGATAGCCGTCGACGGCCAGGCCGAGGCCCTCCAGCTCCGGGGCGATCACGTGGTCGCGGATGTCCGGAGTGAGCAGCGAGTCGAGCGAGATGTCCGCGGCGTGCTGGCTGGAGACCACGACGGTGTCGAGCCGGACCGGGCGCAGCCCGTCGTACTCGATGGTCACCTGGGTCTTGCCGTCCGGCCGCAGGTAGGGGACGCTGCCGTCCTTGCGCACCGCGGCGAGGCGACGGGCCAGCCGGTGGGCGAGCGCGATCGGCAGCGGCATCAGCTCGGGCGTCTCGGAGCAGGCGAAGCCGAACATCATGCCCTGGTCGCCGGCGCCCTGGGCGTCCAGCGCGCTCTCCGACGAGCCGGTACGCAGCTCGAAGGCGTTGTCCACGCCTTGGGCGATGTCGGGCGACTGGGAGCCGATGGAGACGCTGACGCCGCAGGACGCGCCGTCGAAGCCCTTCTTCGACGAGTCGTATCCGATGCCCAGGATCGTGTCCCGGACGATGGTCGGGATGTCGGCGTACGCCTTGGTGGTGACCTCACCGGCGACGTGCACCTGGCCGGTGGTGATCAGGGTCTCGACCGCGACGCGGCTGTGCGGGTCCTGGGCGAGCAGCGCGTCGAGGATGCCGTCACTGATCTGGTCGGCGATCTTGTCCGGGTGGCCTTCCGTGACCGATTCGGACGTGAAGAGACGTGTCACGGCACTCCTAAGCATGTGAAAACTTTTGGGAAGGTCGCTCGGCGGCAGTTTAGTCACCGTGCTCCCAGCGTGACCCCGGGAACGGAAGGTGCCAACCGTCAGGTTTGCTCATTCAGTCGAGCGACCACGAGGTCCCAGACGGCGTCGGCCAGGTCCTCCTTGGGCTGCTCGGGCAGCCGGTGCACCGAACCGTCCGCCCCGAGCACGGTGGCGGCGTTGGTCTCGGCGCCGAAAACCTTGTCCACGCCCACCTCGTTGATCACGATGAGGTCGGCCCGCTTTCGGGCGAGCTTGGCCCGACCGTTGGCCTCGGCGTCTCCGGTCTCGGCGGCGAAGACCACCAGCACCTGCCCGGGCCGGCGACGCTGCCCCAGCTCGGCGGCGATGTCCGGGTTGGTGACCAGCTCGATGGTGGGCGCGCTGCCGTCCTCCGCCTTCTTGATCTTACCTGACGCGTACGTGGCCGGGCGGAAATCGGCGGGGGCGGCGGCCATCACCACGGCGTCCGCCGCCGCGGCCGCCGCCAGGGTCGCCGTGCGCAGTTCCTCGGTGGTGCCCACCCGTACCAGGTCGACGCCGGCCGGGTCGGCGAGCGCGACGTTGGCCGAGACCAGGGTGACCCGGGCACCCCGGGCGACGGCGGCGCGGGCGAACGCGTACCCCTGCTTGCCCGACGAACGGTTGCCCAGGAAGCGCACCGGGTCGAGCGGCTCACGGGTGCCGCCGGCGGTGACCACCACGTGGCGGCCGGCCAGGTCGGCCGGGGCGGCAGCGCCCCGGGACAGGGCCCGGCGGGCGACCGCGAAGATCTCCGCCGGGTCGGGCAGCCGCCCCTTGCCGGTGTCCTTGCCGGTGAGCCGCCCGACGGCCGGCTCGATCACCAGGGCGCCCCGGGACCGCAGGGTCGCCACGTTGGCGACGGTGGCGGGGTGCTCCCACATCTCGGTGTGCATGGCCGGGGCGAGCACGACCGGGCAGCGGGCGGTCAGCAGGGTGTTGGTGAGCAGGTCGTCGGCGAGGCCGTGGGCGGCCTTGGCGAGCAGGTCGGCGGTCGTGGGGGCCACGACGACCAGGTCGGCATGCTGGCCGAGCCGAACGTGCGGCACCTCGTGCACGTCCGACCACACGTCGTCGGCGACCGGCTGGCCGGAGAGCGCGGCCCAGGTCGGCGCCCCGACGAAGCGGAGCGCCGACGCGGTCGGCACGACCCGCACCCGGTGGCCCGACTCGGTGAAGAGCCGGAGCAGCTCACACGCCTTGTAGGCGGCGATGCCACCGCCGACCCCGAGGACGATCTCGGCGGACATCGACGGGGACGGAGCTACGGCTGGTCGGTCGGCTCGGCGGTGAGCAGACCCGCGTTGATCTCGCGCATGGCGATGGAGAGCGGCTTCTCCTGCGGAGTGGTCTCCACGAGCGGGCCGACGTACTCCAGCAGACCCTCACCGAGCTGGCTGTAGTAGGCGTTGACCTGGCGTGCGCGCTTGGCGGCGAAGATCACCAGAGCGTACTTCGAGGTCGTCTTCTCGAGGAGCTCGTCGATCGGCGGATTGGTGATGCCCTCGGGGTTGGTGGCGATGGATCCCACGAAATAACCTCTGCGTCTCGTGCACCGCCGCGAGGCGGTGCTCTCTCAACCGTTCAAACCCGGTTGGGCCGGAGCCAGGAAGCAAGAACCGAGCAAGCCTACCAGTTGCTCCACCGCGCGCTCGGTGCGGTCGTGCACCACGGTGTGTGCGACGGCGGCCGCGACGGCCGGATCCGGCCGATACGACGGCGGGGCGAGCAGCACCAGCTCCGCGTCCGGCACCGCGGACCGGACGGCGAGCGCGCCGGGCAGGTCCAGCGGGAGCAGCACCGGCCGGCTCTCGGCGAGCCGGGCCCGGACGCCCGCCCGCGGCACACCACGCCGATACGGGCCGATCCGGCACCACTCCAGCAGTTCGTCCGCGCCGACCATCCGGTCGAACTCGGCCGCCTCGAGGAAGAGCCGGTCGACGCCGTCGACCTCGCCGGGGCGGGGTGCTCGGGTGGTGGCTGCCACGGGCACCCACACCGACGGAGAACGCGCCCGGACCTGCTCGACGACACTGCGCCGGCCGGCACCCGAAGGTCCGGTCAGGACAGTGAGCCGAGCCGCCGGGCGCGCCTCGTCATCCGTGCTCACCGCTTGTTTCTACACGGTGCGGCGTTCAGTTGGCGGCGAACTCTCCAAGCAGAGCCTTGCGCTGCTGCTCGCCCAGGCCACGCAGGCGACGGCTGTCGGCGATCTTGAGCTTCTCCATGATCTGGGTGGCCCGGATCTTGCCGATGCCCGGCATCGCCTGCAGAACGGCCGACACCTTCAGCTTGCCGACGACGTCGTTGGCCTCGGCCTGCTCAAGGACGGTGGCGAGGCTGGTCTTGCCCTGCTTGAGGTCCTCCTTCAGCTTGGCACGGGCCTTGCGGATCTCCGCGGCCTTCTCCAGCGCGGCAGCGCGCTGCTCGGGGGTCAATGACGGGAGCGGCACCAGTTCTCCTCAGGTCCCTAAACGCGGCGGACGGTAGGCACCGCCGCTTCTGTGAAACGTGGTGTCGCTGGCAACCAAAGGGGTCCGTGGTTCCCAGCGCGGGGAAAACTAGCGTTCAACGGAGTTTTCGGCAACGTGGGCGCGCGAAGATCATCGGAAAGTGACCGAGCCGTCAGTCAGTCACCACGGTCAGGGCGGTCCGGCAGTCGGCCAGCGCCCGCTCGGCGGCGGCCCGCAGTGCGGCCGGGTCGGGCCCGGCCAGCAGCACCTCCCGGGAGTACGACGGCAGCACCGCGGGCAGGCTGGAGCCGAACACGGTACGCAGGTCCGCGGCCGTGGCGCCCTGCGCGCCCAGCCCCGGGGCGAGGAGCGGACCGTTCACCGCGGACAGGTCGTGGCCGGTGTCGCCGATCGTCGCGCCGACCACCAGCCCGAAGCTGCCCAGCGGCTCGGCACCCCGATTGAGCTGGGAAATCTCGTCGATGACGGTCTGCGCCACGGTCCGCCCGTCGACCCCTACGGCGCGCTGCACGGCGGGGCCCTCCGGGTTGGAGGTGAGCGCCAGGACGAAGACCCCGCCACCGTGCGCGGCGGCCAGATCGAACATCGGCGCCAGCGAGCCGACCCCGAGGTACGGGCTCGCCGTCACCGCGTCGACATAGAGCGGACTGGATGGGTCGAGATACGCCGAAGCGTACGCGGCGACCGTCGACCCGATATCTCCGCGCTTGACGTCGAGCAGGACGAGTGTGCCGGCATTTCGCAACTGTCGGATAGTTGACTCAAGGACCGCGATGCCCCGCGATCCAAAACGCTCGAAAAAGGCCGACTGGGGCTTGACAACCGCGACCCGGTCACCGAGCGCCTCCACCACCGCCCGGCTGAACCGGTCGAGGCCGTCGACGTCGTCCGTGAGCCCCCAACGGGCCAGCAGCCCGGGATGCGGATCGATGCCCACGCAGAGCGGTCCCCGCTCGGCCACGGCACGGTGCAGGCGGACGCCGAAACTCTCCATCGCAACTTTCTCCCTCTTTTCGCGCGGCGTCGCGCCGCGCTGCCGCGTCGACGGGTACGTCGTCGGCCCTGCCGCCGTCGGAGACCGACGGTCGTTCCGTCACCGGCCCCCGGGGACGGGACGGTTGCTGCGCCGGCTCAGCCGGCCTTGACCGCCGCCTCGACCCCGGCCACGATCCGCGCCACGTCGGCCGGATCGGTGACGTACGGCGGCATGGTGTAGACGAGGTCGCGGAACGGGCGCAGCCACACGCCCTGTGCGACGGCGGCGGCGGTCGCCCGCGGGAGGTCCACCTCGTGGTCGAGCTGGACCACGCCGATCGCACCGAGTACGCGGACGTCGGCCACCCCGGGGGCGTCGCGCAGCGGCTCCAGGCCGGCCCGCAGCCCGTCGGAGATCCTCGCCACCTGCCCGGCCCACTCTCCGGCCGCCAGCAGGCCCAGCGAGGCGTTGGCGACCGCGCAGGCGAGCGGGTTGCCCATGAAGGTGGGGCCGTGCGCGAGCACCCCGTCGACGGAGATGCCGCGGGCCACCTCGGGCGTGCAGAGCGCGGCGGCCATGGTGAGGTAGCCGCCGGTGAGCGCCTTGCCGACGCAGAGCACGTCCGGGGCCACCCCGGCGTGCTCGGCGGCGAACATGGTCCCGGTTCGGCCGAAGCCGGTGGCGATCTCGTCGAAGATCAGCAGGACGCCGTGCGCCCGGGTCACCTCGCGCAGCACGCGCAGGTAGTGCGGGTGGTGGAAGCGCATCCCGCCGGCGCCCTGGACCACCGGCTCCACGATCACCGCGGCCAGCTCGTCGGCGTGCCGCTCCACCGCGTCCACCAGGGCCGCCTCGTACGCCGGGTCGGGCGGGGTGTCGAAGCCGCCCGGCGGCACCGGCGCGAAGACCTGCCGGGGCAGCAGGTCCCCCCAGAGGTGGTGCATGCCACCCTCCGGGTCGCAGACGCTCATCGGGTGGAAGGTGTCACCGTGGTAGCCGCCCCGCCAGGTGCCCAACCGGCGCCGCTCCGGCCGCCCGATGGCCCGCTGGTACTGCAGGCACATCTTCACCGCGACCTCCACGCTGACCGAGCCGGAGTCGGCCAGGAAGACGTGCTCCAGTCCGTCCGGGGCCAGCTCGACGAGGGTCCGGGCCAGGCGTACCGCGGGCTCGTGGGTGAGGCCGCCGAACATCACGTGGCTCATCCGGCCGAGCTGGTCGGTGACGGCGGCGTCCAGCACCGGGTGCCGGTAGCCGTGGATCGCCGCCCACCAGGACGACATCCCGTCGACCAGTTCCCGGCCGTCGGCCAGCCGCAGCCGTACGCCCTCGGCGCTCTCCACCGGATAGGGCGGGCTGGCCGGCGGCAACGCCGCGTACGGGTGCCAGACGTGCCGACGATCGGCGGCGAGGATCTCCTCGGGTGTCACGCGTGCTGCTCCTTCGTGTCCTCGCGGTGGCGCGGCCCGGTCGGGGGCGGCCCGCCGCCGCTCAACGCTTCCCGGCGGCTGCCCTGGCGACCGACCGGACCAGGGCCGGTCCCCGGTAGATGAAGCCGGTGTAGAGCTGGACCAGGCTTGCGCCGGCGTCGAACATCCGGGCCGCGTCGTCCGGGTCGATGATGCCGCCGACCCCGACCACCGGCAGCCGGCCGCCGGTCTCCCGGTGCACGAAGGCGACGACCTCCCGGGCGCGGCCGGCCAGCGGGCGGCCGGACAGGCCACCGCTCTCCGCGCCCCGCGCCCGGTCGGCCGGGGCGAGCCCGTCCCGGGCCAGGGTGGTGTTGGTGGCGATCACCCCGGCCGCGCCGCGGTCGAGGCAGACCTCCAGCAGCTCGGCGATGGCCGGTTCGGTGAGGTCAGGGGCGATCTTCACCAGCACCGGCTTCTCCCCCACCAGCGCGGCGAGCAGCGCGTCCAGATGCGACCGGTCCTGTAGGGACCGCAGGCCCGGGGTGTTCGGCGAGGAGACGTTGACCGCGAAGTAGTCGCCGTGTTCCTTCAGCGCCCGATAGGAGGCCAGATAGTCCTCGACCGCCTCGTCCAGCGGGGTCACTTTGGACTTGCCGAGCGAGATGCCCAGCGGTACGCCAATCGGGCGCGGCAGTGCCGCCAGCCGGGCCGCGAGGGCCTCGGCGCCGGCGTTGTTGAAGCCCATCCGGTTGACCACGGCCTCGCTGTCGCGCAGCCGGAACAGCCGGGGCCGTGGGTTGCCCGGCTGGGCGTACGCGGTGACGGTGCCCACCTCGACGAAGCCGAAGCCGAGCGCCGGCCAGGCCGGCAGTGCGACGCCGTTCTTGTCCATCCCGGCCGCCAGCCCGACCGGGTTCGGAAAGTCCACCCCGAACACCGTGCGCGGCGCCCGCCGGAAGTACCGCGCCCGCAGCCCCGCGAGCACGGCCGGCCGCCGGGACACCCCGGCGAGCCGTTCGAGGGTCCACTCATGCGCCCCCTCCGCGTCCCCACCCCGGATGCGGAAGAGCCAAGGCCGCACCACCCGCTCAAAGATCACGCTCGCCCTCCCCGACCCCGACCCGGGGGTTGATCATGAAGTTGTTGTCACGACACGCCGAGGCAGCCGGCAACAACTTCATGATCGACGAGAGCCCGGGGGTCACTGGGCGGCCCGGAGGGCGGCGTGGAGGGCTTGGAGGGGGCGGACGTGGAGGTCGCCGCGGATCCTCGCCTCGATGCCCATGACGGCGGCGGCGGCACCGGGGACCGTGGTGATGCAGGGGATGTCCGCCGTGACGGCGGCGCTGCGGATCTCGTAGCCGTCGGAGCGGGCGCTCGCCCCGGAGCCCTGCGGGGTGTTCAACACCAGTGCCACGTCGCCGCCGAGGATCAGCGACACGGCGTCCGCGCCGGCGCC
Organism: Micromonospora sp. NPDC048999; assembly: GCF_040649295.1. Classification (NCBI taxonomy): domain Bacteria; kingdom Bacillati; phylum Actinomycetota; class Actinomycetes; order Micromonosporales; family Micromonosporaceae; genus Micromonospora; species Micromonospora sp. NPDC048999. The sequence continues at coordinate 78,581 of NZ_JBEZFI010000017.1, forward strand.
CGACTCGTAGTGCTTGCGGATCTGCTCGCAGGCGATGCCGTGCCGGCGCAGCACCTCGGCGGTGCCGCTGGTGGCCACGATCTCGAAGCCGAGGTCCGCCAGTCGCTTGATCGGGAAGATCATGGCCCGCTTGTCCCGGTTGGCCACCGAGACGAAGATCTTCCCGGCGGTCGGCAGCGACCCGTACGCCGCCGCCTGCGACTTGGCGAAGGCCTGGCCGAAGCCGATGTCGATGCCCATCACCTCGCCGGTGGACTTCATCTCCGGGCCGAGCAGCACGTCGATGCCCTTGCCGGCCGGGGTGCGGAAGCGCTTGAACGGCAGCACCGCCTCCTTGACCGCGATCGGGGCGTCGGCCGGCATGGTGCCGCCGTCCCCGTCGGCCGGCAACATCCCCTCGGCCCGCAGCTCGGCGATGGTGGCGCCGAGCGCGATCCGGGCCGCCGCCTTGGCCAGCGGCACCGCGGTGGCCTTGGAGACGAACGGGACCGTCCGGGACGCCCGCGGGTTCGCCTCCAGCACGTACAGCACGTCGTCCTTGAGGGCGTACTGGACGTTGAGCAGGCCGCGCACGCCGACACCGTGGGCGATCTCCTCGGTGTAGCGGCGCACCTGGGCCAGGTGGGAGCCGGCCAGGGTGATCGGCGGCAGCGCGCAGGACGAGTCGCCGGAGTGGATGCCGGCCTCCTCGATGTGCTCCATCACGCCGCCGAGGTAGACCTCGCCGTCGGCGTCGCAGAGCGCGTCCACGTCGATCTCGATGGCGTCGTCGAGGAAGTGGTCGACCAGTACCGGGCGGTCGGGCGAGATGTCGGTGGCCCGAGCGATGTACTCGCGCAGGGTCGCGTCGTCGTAGACGATCTCCATGCCCCGGCCGCCGAGCACGTACGACGGGCGGACCAGCACCGGGTAGCCGATCTCGTCGGCGATCGCCTTCGCCTCGTCGAACGAGGTGGCCATGCCGTGCGCCGGGGCACGCAGCCCGGCCCGGGCCAGCACCGCGCCGAACGCGCCACGCTCCTCGGCCAGGTGGATCGACTCCGGCGAGGTGCCGACCACCGGCACGCCCGCGTCCTTGAGCCGCTGGGCCAGGCCGAGCGGGGTCTGCCCGCCGAGCTGCACGATGACCCCGACCACGCCCGGCCCGCCGGCCGCCCGGCCGGACGAGTCCTCGGCGTGCCAGACCTCCAGCACGTCCTCGAAGGTCAGCGGCTCGAAGTAGAGCCGGTCGGCGGTGTCGTAGTCGGTGGAGACGGTCTCCGGGTTGCAGTTGACCATCACCGTCTCGTAGCCCACCTCCCGGAGCGCCATGACGGCGTGCACGCAGGAGTAGTCGAACTCGATGCCCTGCCCGATCCGGTTCGGCCCGGAGCCCAGGATGAGGACCTTGGGCCGCGCCGAGGGCGCCACCTCGGTCTCCTGGTCGTACGTCGAGTAGTGGTAGGGAGTCGTCGCCTCGAACTCGGCGGCGCAGGTGTCCACCGTCTTGTAGACCGGGCGTACGCCCAACCGGTGGCGCAGCGTGCGGACGCCGTCCTCGGCGGCCAATTCGGGGCGGAGCGCGGCGAGCTGCCGGTCGGAGAGGCCGGCCCGCTTGGCCCGGCGCAGCAGGTCGGCGTCGAGCACCGGGGCGTCGACGATCTCGGCACGCAGCTCGACCAACGCGGCGATCTGGTCCACGAACCACGGGTCCATTCCGCCGGACGCCGCGACGACCTCGGCGATCGAGGCGCCGAGCCGCAGCGCCCGCTCGACGGTGTAGAGCCGACCGTCGTGCGGCATGCGTAGCGCGGCGAGGGTGTTCTCCTTCGTCGCGCCGCGCGGATCCGGCGCACTCCAGAACCCGCCGGCCTTCGTCTCCATCGAGCGCATCGCCTTGTTCAACGCCTCGGTGAAGTTACGGCCGAGGCTCATCGCCTCGCCGACCGACTTCATCGTGGTGGTCAGCTCCGGGTCGGCGCCGGGGAACTTCTCGAACGCGAACCGGGGGATCTTCACCACCACGTAGTCCAGGGTCGGCTCGAACGCGGCCGGGGTCTTGCGGGTGATGTCGTTGGGGATCTCGTCCAGGGTGTAGCCGATGGCCAGCTTCGCGGCGATCTTGGCGATCGGGAAGCCGGTGGCCTTCGACGCCAGCGCCGAGGAGCGGGACACCCGCGGGTTCATCTCGATCACGACGATCCGGCCGTCGGCCGGGTTCACCGCGAACTGGATGTTGCAGCCCCCGGTGTCCACCCCGACCTCCCGCAGCACCGCGATGCCGAGGTCACGCAGCCGCTGGTACTCCCGGTCGGTCAGGGTCATCGCCGGGGCGACGGTGACGCTGTCGCCGGTGTGTACGCCCATCGGGTCGACGTTCTCGATCGAGCAGACCACCACCACGTTGTCGTGGCGGTCGCGCATGAGTTCGAGCTCGTACTCCTTCCAGCCGAGCACGCTCTCCTCGATGAGCACCTCGTGCACGGGGCTGGCGGCCAGGCCGGCGCCGGCGATCCGCTCCAGGTCCGCCTCGGTGTGCGCCATGCCGGAGCCGAGGCCACCCATGGTGTACGACGGGCGGATCACCACCGGCAGGCCCAGCTCGCCGGCGGTGGCCCGGACCTCGTCCATCGAGTGGCAGACCCGCGAGCGCGGCACCAGCGCGGACGGGTCCTCGAGGCCGATCCGAGCGCCGGCCTGGGCCACGATGTCCTTGAACAGCTGCCGGTCCTCGCCGCGCCGGATCGCGTCGATGTTGGCGCCGATCAGCTCGACGCCGTACTTCTCCAGCACGCCGGCCTCGTGCAGGGCGACCGCGGTGTTCAGCGCGGTCTGCCCGCCCAGGGTCGGCAGCAGCGCGTCGGGGCGCTCCTTGGCGATGACCAGCTCGACGAACTCCGGGGTGATCGGCTCGACGTACGTGGCGTCGGCGAACTCGGGGTCCGTCATGATCGTCGCCGGGTTGGAGTTGACCAGGCTGACCCGGATCCCCTCGCTGCGTAGCACCCGGCAGGCCTGGGTGCCGGAGTAGTCGAACTCGCAGGCCTGCCCGATCACGATCGGCCCGGAGCCGATCACCAGGACGTGCTTGAGGTCGGTGCGCTTAGGCATTCTTGCCGCCTTCGATGAGTTCGGCGAATCGGTCGAAGAGGTAGTCCGCGTCGTGCGGGCCGGCCGCCGCCTCCGGGTGGTACTGAACGGCGAGGGCGGGCACGTCCTTGGCCCGCAGCCCCTCGACCACGTTGTCGTTGAGGCAGACGTGCGACACCTGGACGCCGCCGAACTCGGTGTCGACCACCTGGTTCGGGACCACCGCGCCCGCCGCCACTCCCGGCACCTGCACCGCGAAGCCGTGGTTGTGGCTGGTCACCTCGACCCTGCCGGTGGCCCGGTCGAGCACCGGCTGGTTGATGCCGCGGTGGCCGTAGTCGAGCTTGTAGGTGCCGAAGCCGAGCGCCCGGCCGAGGATCTGACTGCCGAAGCAGATACCGAAGAGCGGGATCCGCCGGGTGAGCACCTCCCGGGCCAGCGCGACCGGACCGTCGGCGGTGGCCGGGTCGCCCGGGCCGGGCGAGAAGAAGACCGCGTCGGCGCCGGTGGCCAGCACGTCCTCGATGGTGGCGGTGACGGGCAGCACGTGGGTGGTCACCCCACGCGCGGCCAGCCGACGGGCCACGCTGCGCTTGATGCCCAGGTCGAGCGCGGCCACGGTGAACCGGTGCTCGCCCTGCGCCGGCACCACGTACGGCTCGGCGGTGGTCACCTCGGTGGAGAGGTCCGCGCCGACCATCTGCGGCGACCGGCGTACCCGGTCGAGCAGGGCGCGCGGGTCGTCCTCGACGCTGGAGATGCCGACCCGCATCGCGCCCCGGTCGCGCAGGTGGCGGGTGAGCGCCCGGGTGTCCACCCCGCTGATGCCGACCACGCCCTCCGCGGCGAGCCGGTCCTCCAGGCCGCCGGTGGCCCGCCAGTTGGAGCTGATCCGGGCCGGATCGCGGACCACGTACCCGGCGACCCAGATCCGGGACGACTCGTCGTCCTCGCCGTTGACGCCGGTGTTGCCGATGTGCGGCGCGGTCTGCACCACCACCTGCCGGTGGTACGACGGGTCGGTGAGGGTCTCCTGGTAGCCGGTCATGCCGGTGTTGAAGACCGCCTCGCCGAAGGTCTCCCCGACGCTGCCGTACGCCTCGCCGTGGAACGTGCGCCCGTCCTCGAGGACGAGGATCGCGGGCCTGCGCTTCACCATTACTTGACAGCCTTTCCGTCGAGGACCGTCGGCTCGCCGCGCAGGAAGGTCGCCACGATGCGACCCGGCAGCGTCATGCGGGCGTACGGGGTGTTGCGACTACGACTGGCCAGTTCCGCCGGCTCGATGACGCGGCGGGCGGCCGGGTCGACCAGGGTCAGGTTGGCCGGCACGCCGGGGGCGGGGTCGACACCGTGCCCGTCCAGCCCGGCGATCCGGGCCGGGGTGCGGGACATCCGCTCGGCGATCAGATCCCACTGCGGGCCGAGCACGTCCAGCGCGATGGAGAGTGCCGTCTCCAGGCCGAGCATGCCCGGCCGGGCGTACGCCCACTCGCACTCCTTGTCCTCCACGGCGTGCGGGGCGTGGTCGGTGGCGATGATGTCGATCACGCCCTCCGCGAGGGCGGTGCGCAGCGCGGCGACGTCACCGGCGGTGCGCAGCGGCGGGTTGACCTTGAAGACCGGGTCGTAGGGAGCCGTCGGGCTCCAGTTGTCCGCAAGCTCACTGCTCCCGCTCACGACCTCGTCGGTGAGCAGGAGGTGGTGCGGGGTCACCTCGGCGGTCACCCGCACCCCGCGCGCCTTGGCGTGCCGCAGCACCTCCACGCTGCCGGCGGTGGAGACGTGGCAGATGTGCAGCCGGCTGCCGACGTGCTCGGCCAGCAGCACGTCGCGGGCGATGATCGCCTCCTCGGCGACCGCCGGCCAGCCGGTCAGCCCGAGCCGGGTGGAGACCTCGCCCTCGTGCATCTGGGCGCCCTCGGTCAGCCGGGGCTCCTCGGCGTGCTGGGCGATGACGCCGTCGAACGCCTTCACGTACTCCAGGGCCCGGCGCATCAGCTTCGGATCGGCGACGCAGTGCCCGTCGTCGGAGAAGATCCGTACGTGGGCCGCCGAGTCGGCCATCGCGCCCAGCTCGGCCAGGCGCTCGCCGGCCAGGCCGACGGTGACCGCGCCGATCGGCTGCACGTCGACCAGCCCGGCCTCCCGGCCGAGCCGCCAGACCTGCTCCACCACGCCGGCGGTGTCGGCGACCGGGGAGGTGTTGGCCATCGCGCAGACGGCGGTGTAGCCGCCGAGCGCCGCCGCCCGGGAGCCGGACTCGACGGTCTCGGCGTCCTCCCGGCCGGGCTCGCGCAGGTGGGTGTGCAGGTCAACCAGGCCGGGCAGGGCGACCAGGCCGGTGGCGTCGAGCACCGTGGCGTCCGGCGCGGTCAGCCCCACGCCGGCCTCGGCCACGACGCCGTCGCGGATCAGCAGGTCGGTCGGCGCGGCGCCGACGACGCTCACGTTTTTGATCAGGTACGCGGTCACCGGTTGTTCCCTCCGAGCAGCAGATAGAGCACGGCCATCCGCACGGAGACTCCGTTGGCGACCTGTTCGACGATGGTGGAGCGGGGCGAGTCGGCGACCTCGGGCGCGATCTCCATGCCCCGGTTCATCGGGCCGGGGTGCATGACGATCGCGTGCTCGGGCAGCCGGCGCAGGCGCGGCCCGTCCAGCCCGTAGCGGCGGGCGTACTCGCGGGCCGACGGGAAGTAGGAGTCGCCCATCCGCTCCCGCTGCACCCGCAGCATCATCACCACGTCCACACCGGGTAGAACGGCGTCGAGGTCGTACGAGACGTCGGTGCCGGGCGCGAGCGCCTGCGAAATGTCGACCGGGATGAGGGTGGGTGGGCCGACCAGGGTGACCTTGGCGCCGAGGGTGGACAGCAGCAGCACGTTGGAGCGGGCCACCCGGGAGTGCAGTACGTCGCCGACGATCGCCACGTGCAGGCCGGCGAGGCGGCCCAGCCGGGAGCGCATCGTGTACGCGTCGAGCAACGCCTGGGTGGGGTGCTCGTGGGTGCCGTCGCCGGCGTTGACCACCGACCCGTCCACCCAGTTGGCCAGCCGGTGCGGGGCCCCGGAGGCGGGGTGCCGGACGACCACCGCGTCGGCCCCCATGGCCTGGAGGGTGAGGGCGGTGTCCTTCAGGCTCTCGCCCTTGGCGACGCTGGAGCCCTTGGCCGAAAAGTTGATCACGTCGGCGCTGAGCCGCTTGGCGGCCGCCTCGAACGAGATCCGGGTCCGGGTGGAATCCTCGTAGAAGAGGTTCACCACGGTCCGACCGCGCAGCGCGGGCAGCTTCTTGACCTCGCGGCCGGCGACGGTGGCCATCTCGGCCGCGGTGTCCAGGATCTGGGTGGCGGTGGCGGCGTCCAGGTCGGCCCCGGAGAGCAGGTGGCGGATCATGCGGCAACTCCCGGGTACAGCCGGACCTCGTCGGCGCCGTCGGTCTCGGCGAGGGTGACCTTCACGTTCTCGGCCAGCGCGGTCGGAATGTTCTTGCCGACGTAGTCGGCCCGGATCGGCAACTGGCGGTGGCCTCGGTCGACCAGGACGGCGAGCTGCACGGAGGCCGGGCGCCCGACGTCGCCGAGCGCGTCGAGGGCGGCCCGCACGGTACGGCCGGAGAAGAGCACGTCGTCGACCAGGATCACCCGCCGGCCGTCGATCCCGCCGCTGGGCAGCTCGGTGGGGCCGACCGCGCGGGTGGCCTGCCGGCGCAGGTCGTCACGGTAGAGAGTGATGTCGAGCACACCGACCGGGACGGTCACGTCCTCGAAGGTGCTGATCCGGGCGGCGAGGCGCCTCGCGAGCGGGACCCCCCGGGTGGGGATGCCGAGCAAAACGGTGTCGGCGGCGCCCTGGGTCTTCTCCAGGATCTGGTGGGCGATGCGGTCGACCACCCGCGACACGTCCGGTGCGGCGAGGATCACCTTCACCGAGGGTTGTCGCGGCGGCGACGACTGGGCAGCCGGTGGGCAGGCCACGGCGGACCTCCTTCCCCGCCTCACGGGACGGGTCGTTAAAGGACGTCTGGTCTTCCGGGCGGGCCACGCGGGCCCGGACCGGGCTTCACGCCACGTTACCAGCGGTCACCGGGCCGGCCGTCGCCGGTACTGATCCCCAGGTCAGGGCGGCAGAAATGCGGATAACCCCGCCCACGCTCCCCGACGGGAAGGTCACGAGCACTTGACCAGGTGTCGCAATCCCCGTACCGTCACGCTCCGTAGCGATAGCTGGGTGAACCCCGAGCAGCACTGGGAGTGTCCGAATGCCCTCTGAATACGCCAAGTCGCTGGGCGCCCGCCTGCGCTCCATCCGCCAGCAGCAGGGTCTGTCCCTGCAGGGTGTGGAGGAGAAGTCGAACGGGCGGTGGAAGGCCGTGGTGGTCGGCTCGTACGAGCGTGGCGACCGCGCCGTCACCGTGTCCCGCCTGGCGGAACTGGCCGAGTTCTACCGTGTTCCCGTCTCGGAGCTGCTGCCCGACGGCAGCGGGGTGCGCCACGAGCCCACCAGCAAGATCGTCCTGGACCTGGAGCGGCTCTACGACGAGGCCTCCGAGGACCTCGCCTACGTCGCCCGGTACGCCCGCGCCATCCAGCAGCAGCGCGGCGACTACAACGGCCGGGTGCTCTCCATCCGCGCCGACGACCTGCGCGCCCTCGCGATCGTCTACGACGCCTCGCCGTCGGGTCTGATCGAGCGGCTCACCGAGCACGGTGTGCTGGTCGCCGACCCGCGCGCGTTCTTCGCGAACTGACCGCTGTCATACCGGAAGGGCCCGTGCCGATGGCACGGGCCCTTCCGGTATCGGTGTGACGCGACGGACGCCGCTCAGCGGGTGGCGTACTCGGCGATCCGGCCGAGGATGCCGTTGAGGAAGCGGGGCGAGTCGTCGGTCGACATCTGCCGGGCCAGCTCGACGGCCTCGCTGATCGCCACCGCGTCGTCGATCTCGTCGACGTAGAGCAGCTCGTAGACCGCGATCCGGGCCAGGTTACGGTCGACCGCCGGCATCCGTTCCAGCGTCCAGCCCTCGGCGTAGCTGGCGATCAGCTCGTCGATCCGGTCGAGGTGCGCCGCGACGCCCTCGACCAGGCTCACCGCGTAGCCCAGGTGCTCCGGGTGGGGCTTCTCGATCCGCTCGAGGTAGCCGGCCAGCACCTCCACCGGCGGCCGGTCCCGCAGGTCGGCCTCGAAGAGCACGTCCAGCGCCCGCTTGCGCGCCTTGCGGCGCGCCGGCATCTGCTGCTTGGCACCCTCGGCCATCAGGCGCGGCCGAGGTAACGGCCGTCGCGGGTGTCGACCTTGATCTTCTCGCCGGTGGTGATGAAGAGCGGCACCTGGACCGTCGCGCCGGTCTCGACGGTGGCCGGCTTGTTACCGCCGGTCGACCGGTCGCCCTGCAGACCCGGCTCGGTGTAGGTGATCTCCAGCACGACGGAGGTCGGCAGCTCGATGTAGAGCGGCACGCCCTCGTGGGTCGCGACGGTCGCCTCGGCCTCGGGGAGGAGGTAGTTGGCGGCCTCGCCGACGGTCCCGCCGGGCACGGTGATCTGGTCGTACGTCTCCAGATCCATGAAGACGTAGTCCTCGCCGTCGGCGTACAGGTATTGCATGGTGCGCTTGTCGACGGTGGCGGTGTCGACCTTGGTGCCCGCGTTGAAGGTCTTGTCGACCACCTTGCCGGACAGCACGTTCTTCAGCGTGGTACGCACGAACGCACCGCCCTTACCGGGCTTGACGTGCTGGAACTCGACGACGGCCCAGAGCTCGCCGTCGAGGTTGAGTACCAGGCCGTTCTTGAGGTCGTTGGTGGTGGCCATTTCCTGCCTTGATCATTAATTGGCGGACAGACTTTGGAATTCTACTAGTCGCTTCGAACTCGCTCCGCCGCGCTGCACGCCCCGCCTCAGCGGCTGGCCTGCAGACCCGTCGCAGAAGCCGCGCCAACCAGCACGCAGCGCAACTATCCCACGCGCCTCCATGGCCCTTCGCATCTCCCTTTGCTCTGCAGCCACCGCCGCAACAGGCACCCTCCGTCACCGGCGTCAGGCGATCGCCCTCCGGACGAAAATCGCAAAAGCCCAGCTCAGTCGAGTGTTGCGTGGATGGCTGCAGAGCAAAGGCAGACAGAGGGCTCCCGTCGCCGCGCGAGCTCTGGCAACTCAGCGTGACAAGGCCGCAAACACGGAGAGTGATGAAGTCAGCGCGACGACGGTCACTCCTGCGCGGTCAGCCGGTTGGCGAGGTGGTGCAGGGCAAGCCGGTAGCCGTCCACGCCCAGGCCGCAGATCACCCCGGTCGCCACCGCGGAGACCACCGAGTGGTGCCGGAACTCCTCCCGGGCGTGGATGTTGGAGATGTGCACCTCGACCAGCGGGGCTCGGAGCAACGCGCAGGCGTCCCGGACCGCGATCGAGTAGTGCGACCAGGCGGCCGGGTTGAGCACCACCGCCGCCCCCTCGTCCGCCGCCTCGTGCAGCCAGCCCAGCAGCTCGTGCTCGGCGTCGGTCTGCCGGACCACCACGTCCAGCCCCAGCTCCCGACCGGTCTCCACGCACATGGTCACCAGATCGGCGTAGCTGATCAGCCCGTACACATCAACCTGACGGGTGCCGAGCCGCCCCAAATTCGGCCCGTTGAGCACATGGACCCTCATTCGGAGACCTCCTGGTAGGCGGCGAGCAGCAGATCGTCGGAGGGGCCCGTCAGGATCGCCGGGCGGGCCAGCCCGTCCAGCACCACGAAACGCAGCGTGTTCCCCCGGGCCTTCTTGTCCACCCGCATGGTGGCCAGCAGGCGCGACCAGGCGTCGGCCCGGTAGCCGGTGGGCAGGCCGAGCAGAGCCAGCACGGCGCGGTGCCGCTCGGCGGTGGCCGCGTCCAGCCGGCCGGCCAGCCGAGCCAGGGCGGCGGCGTAGACCAGGCCCACGGCCACGGCGTGACCGTGCCGCCAGCGGTAGCCCTCCACCTTCTCGATCGCGTGGGCCAGGGTGTGCCCGTAGTTGAGCACCTCGCGTACCCCGGACTCGCGGAGGTCACCGGAGACCACGTCCGCCTTGACCCGCACGGCCCGCTCGATCAGCTCGCGGGTCACCGGCCCGGTGGGGTCGAGCGCGGCGGCCGGGTCCCGCTCGACCAGGTCGAGGATCACCGGGTCGGCGATGAAGCCGCACTTGACCACCTCGGCCAGGCCGGCGGCCAGGTCGACCGGGGGCAGGCTGTCCAGGGTGGCGAGGTCGCAGAGGACCCCCACCGGCGGATGGAAGGCCCCGACCAGGTTCTTGCCGGCCGCGGTGTTGATCCCGGTCTTGCCGCCGACGGCGGCGTCGACCATGCCGAGCAGGGAGGTCGCCACCGGCACCCAGCGCACCCCGCGCAGCCAGCAGGCCGCGACGAAGCCGGCCAGGTCGGTGACCGCGCCACCGCCCACGCCGACCACCGCGTCGGTACGCGTGAACCCGGCCTCGCCGAGCCGGTCCCAGCAGGCGGCGGCCACGTCGACGTGCTTGCCCGCCTCGGCGTCCGGCACCTCGATCGGCAGCGGGGTCATCCCCGCCGCGCGCAGCCGCTCGCCGAGCGCGTCGGCCAACGCCTTCATCGGGGGCGCGTGCAGCACCGCCACCCGGGCGGCCCCGGGCAGCAGCGGAGGCAGCGCGTCGAGCAGGTCACGTCCCACCAGCACGTCGTACGGCCGCTCGCCGCCGACCGGAATCCGGGTCACCTCGTCCATCACCGGGCTGCCTGTCCGTCCGTCGCGAGCAGTACGGCGAGCTCGGCGGCGATCTCCTCCGGGGTGCGCCCGTCGGTGACCACGGTCGCGGTCGCCACCTCCGTGTAGAGGGGGCGGCGCTGCTCCATCAGGTGCTTGAGGGTGGCGCGGGGGTTGAGCGCCAGCAGCGGCCGGCCGGCGCCCAGGCCGACCCGCTTCACCGCGTCGGGCAGCTCCACCGACAGGTGCACTACGGTGTGCCCGATCAGCGCGGCACGGGTTTCCTCGGCGAGGACCGCGCCGCCGCCGAGGGCGAGCACCCCCGGGTGCGAGGCCAGCGCCGCCGCCACCGCCGCCCGTTCGAGGGTACGGAAGTGCGCCTCCCCCTCGTCGATGAAGATCTCCGGGATCGGCTTGCCGGCGAGCTGCTCGATGTCGGTGTCGGTGTCGCGGAACGCCACGCCGAGCGCGTCCGCGAGCGCCTGCCCCACGGTGGTCTTCCCGGAGCCGGGCGCCCCGACCAGCACGCAGACCGGCCGGACGCTCATCTGATCACCAGGCTTTCGAGGTAGCCGGCGAGGTTGCGGCGCATCTCGGCGACCGAGTCGCCGCCGAACTTCTCCACCGCCGCCTCGGCCAGCACCAGGGCCACCATCGCCTCGGCGACCACCGCCGCGGCCGGCACGGCGCACACGTCGGAGCGCTGGTTGATCGCGGTGGCCGGCTCGCCGGTGGCGACATCGACCGTGGACAGCGCCCGGTTCAGCGAGGAGATCGGCTTCATCGCCGCCTTCACCCGCAGCGGCTCGCCGGTGGTGATGCCGCCCTCCAGGCCCCCGGCCCGGTCGGTCACCCGGCGTACTCCGGTGGCGGTGGGCAGGATCTCGTCGTGCGCCTCCGAGCCGCGCGAGCGCGCCTGCTGCCAGCCGTCGCCGATCTCCACGCCCTTGATGGCCTGGATCGACATCAGCGCGGTGGCCAGCCGGGCGTCCAGCTTCCGGTCCCACTGCACGTGGCTGCCCAGGCCCGGCGGCACCCCGTACGCGAGCACCTCGACCACGCCGCCGAGGGTGTCGGCGGCCTTCTTCGCGGCGTCGACCTCGGCGACCATCCGGGCGCTGGCCTCCGGGTCGAGGCAGCGCAGCGGGTCGGCGTCGATCCGGGCGGCGTCCTCGGGGGTCGGGCGCAGGCCGGGCTTGGCCGCGACCGGGCCCAGCTCCACCACGTGGGAGACGATCTCGACGCCGAGCGCCTGGCGTGCCAGGGCCTTGGCGACCGTGCCGACGGCGACTCGGGCGGCGGTCTCCCGGGCGCTGGCCCGCTCCAGGATCGGGCGGGCGTCGGTGTGGCCGTACTTCTGCATGCCGGCCAGGTCGGCGTGGCCCGGACGGGGGCGGGTGAGCGGGGCGTTGCGGGCCTGGCTGGCCAACTCCTCCGGGTCGACCGGGTCGGCGGCCATGACCGTCTGCCACTTGGGCCACTCGGAGTTGCCGACCCGGATCGCCACCGGGCTGCCCATCGTCAGGCCGTGCCGCAGGCCGCCGATGATCTCGACCTCGTCCTGCTCGAACGACATCCGGGCGCCCCGGCCATAGCCGAGCCGACGCCGGGCCAGCTCACCGGAGATATCCCCGGTGGTCAGCTCGATGCCGGCGGGCACCCCCTCCAGCAGGGCGACGAGGGCGGGTCCGTGCGATTCACCTGCAGTCAACCAGCGCAACACAGCGGCAAGTCTGTCACGCCCGGTGCCCGCCTCAATGCACCGCCCACCGCGTCCCGCCCTGCGGACTGCAGGGCGGGGGCGAACGCTCGCCCCGACGTCGTCAGACGACCTGCCGATAGCCGATGTTGACGATGCGCTCGGACGCCTGCGCGTACCACCCGGGGTCGCCCGCCGGTTGGGTGCCGAGGCCGTCGACGTACCGGTTGAACATGCAGAAGGCCGCCGCGATGAGCACCGTGTCGTGGATCTCCAGGTCGGTGGCGCCCTCGGCGCGGGCGGCCGCGACCAGTTCGGGGGTGACCTCGCGTCCACTGACCTGGACGGCGGCGGCGATCTGCAGCAGGGCGCGCAGCTTCGCGGAGATCGGGGCGTTGTCCAGGTCGGAGCGCACCTGGTCGACCAGGGTCATGCCCTCGTCGAGCTGCGCCGCCGCGTACGCCGAGTGCGCCGAGCAGCAGTAGGTGCACTCGTTGCGGCCTGAGACGTACGCGGCGATCAGTTCCCGTTCCCCGGGGGTCAGCGGGTGCGGTCCGCGCAGCAGCACCTCGACCAGCTCAAGCAACGGTTGGCCGGTCTCCGGCCGGAAGCGCAGCGGCCCACGGACACCTGGAAACTCGGTCTCATCCAACCCAAGATCGATGTGTGCGATGGGGTCACTCTCCCGAACCTCGAAGCCGGCCCTGATCGTGGCTAAGATCGAATCTAGTGAATCAACCGCGGCATCTCAAGGGTGTGCCGTGCGCTGTCCGAGGGCGTCCAACGGGACCGTCGAGCGACCCCCGGTCGTCGTCAGAGGCGCGTCGCGGCCAGCGCCGCGCGCATCGCGTCGACCGGTGCCGGGACGCCGGTGAACTGCTCGAACTGTCCGACCGCCTGGGCCAGCAGCAGGTCCAGCCCGGAGACCACCCGGCAGCCGGCGGCGAGCGCCGTCGCGGCGAGCGGGGTGGGCCACGGGTCGTAGAGGGCGTCGAAGAAGACCGTGCCGGGACGCCAGTCGAAGTGCGCGGCGAGCGGGTCGGCCACCCCCTTGGGCACGGTGGAGATCACCAAGTCGGCACGGGCGTGCGCCGGCGCCCCGTCCCAGTCGGCGCCCGCGAGTGGCACGCCGACGGCGGCGGCCACCGGGCGCAGCTCGTCGACCGCCTCGGGCCGGCGGGCCACCACGGTCACCTCGGCCGCGCCGATCCGGGCCGCCGCCGCAAGGGCGGCCCGGGCGGTGCCGCCCGCCCCGAGCACGGTCACCACGGCGCCCGCCGCGCAACCGGCGGCGGTGAGCACGTCGACCATGCCGGTCACGTCGGTGTTGTCGGCGTACCAGGTGCCGTCGGAGCGGCGTACCAGGGTGTTAGCGGCGCCGACGGCGGCGGCGACCGGCGAGACCTCGTCGGCCAGCGCGAGCGCTGCCTCCTTGCCCGGCATGGTCACCGACAGCCCGGCCCACTCCGGGCCCAGGCCGGCGACCAGACCAGCCAGCTCGTCGGCCGCGCACTCGATCCGGGTGTACGACCACCCGGTCAGCCCGGCCGACGCGTAGCCCGCCTCATGGATGACCGGGGAGAGCGAGTGAGCGATCGGCTTACCGACGACGGCGGCCCGCACTATCGGCAGTTCTCCTTGGTCAGCACGCCGTTGTCGCACATCTGCTTGTTCAGCTTTTTGAAGTCGGCATCGTTGGAGCCGTAGCCCATCGTGCCCTTCTTGTCCACCGTCATGAAGTAAATCCAGGGGCCGTCCGCCGGCTCCATCGCACCCTTGAGCGCATCCTCGCCCGGGTTGCTGATCGGGGTGATCGGCAGGCCCGCCACGTCGTGGGTGTTGTACGGGTTATTCGGGTCGTTGATCTCGGTCTTCAGCAGCTTGTCGGAGTCCTTCGGGTCCTTGCCCTGCAGGCGCAGCCAGTAGTTGATGCCACTGTCGATGCCGAGGCAGTTGCAGCCGATCTTGCCAGCGTAGACACGGTTGTAGACCACCCGGGACACCTTCGGGAAGTCCTTTGGGTCGACCGACTCGGCCTGGGCGATGGAGGCGGTGATCAACGCCTCGTACGGCGAGATGTTCCGTTCCTTCTGCACCTTATCGACCAGGTCCATCCCCTCGGTGACCTCGAGGAACTTCTGCACCATCATCGACAGGATCTGCTGAGCGGTGGCCTTCGGCGGGATCTCGTAGGTCGCCGGGTAGAGGAAACCCTCGATGCTCTTCGTGACCTTCTTGCCGTCGTCGCGCTTGAACCAGTAGTCCGGAACGCCAAGCTTGGCCGGATCCTTCGCGGCGGCCTTGAAGTCGGCGACCGGGATCTTGGTTTCTTTGGAGAGGATCGCGTAGACGTTCAGGCTGATCGTGCCCTCGGGGATGGTCACCCCGTTGACCACCCGGTTCTTCGGGTCGAGCATCATCGTCACCGCGTCGGCGGCCTTCATCTCCTTGCGGAGCTTGTAGCTGGCGACCTGGATGTTCTTGCTGCGCGAGTTCGCGTCGGCGGCCTCGATGAACGCCTTGGTGCTCTTCACGACCCCGGCGTCATAGAGGGTGTTGCCCATGTCGGTGAGCGTGTCGCCGGCCCTGACCTGCACCAGCACCTCGCCCGAGCCCGGGCCGGGAAAGTCCGGGGTGACGAAGTAGTTGCGGATCCGGTCGAACCCGACGTACGCCCCGCCGCCGATGCCGCCGAGCAGCACGAACGCCATCAGAAGAGCGAAGAAGGTCTTGCCCCGGCCACCGCCTTTGCCGTTGCGCTTGCGCACCGCGCCGCGCCGGTGCCGGCCCTTCTCCCCCCTCTCCAGCTCGTCAAACCCCAGGTCCAGGTCGTCGATCATTGCGTCCGCCTCCGCTGCGCGTCCAGCCAGCTCTGCAGAATCTCCACCGCGGCGGCCTGGTCGACCACCGCCCGTTGGCGCTTCCCCCGGACGCCCCGTTCGGCCAGCCTACGGCTCGCGACCACCGTCGACATCCTCTCGTCCGTCAGCGTCACCGGAATCGACCCCATCGCCTCGGCCAATCGGGCAGCATACGCCGAGACGTTCGCCGCCGCCGGGCCATGCTTTCCGGCAAGGTTGACGGGCAGACCGACCACGATCTCGACCGCCTCATGCTCGGCGGCCAGTCGGACCAGCTCGGCCACGTCGGTGGGTATCGCGTCCGGCGCCGAGGTCAGGTCCCGGGCGAGGGTGACCAGCGGGGTTGCCAGGATGCCGTGCGGGTCGGACCGGGCGACACCCACCCGGACCTGCCCGACGTCGACCCCGAGCCGGACTCCACGGGACAGTTCAGCCATCTACCGGCCATTCCTCTGGGACGGGCCAGGGCGGACCATAGGGTCCGCCCTGGCGTCGATCGGTGCGTCCATCACGCCTCGGCGATCGCCTTCTCCACGGTGACCAGCAGGTTCGGCGCCTCCCCCGCAGGCAGGCCACCACCCTGGGCCAAGTCGTCGCTGCCGCCGCCCCGGCCAGAGAAGGCCGCCTTCACCAGGTCCTTCGCGGTCAAGCCCCGGGCCCGGGCCGCCTGGTTGACCGCCACCACCAGGGACGCCTTGCCGTTCGCGCGGGCGGCCACCGCCACCACCGCCGGCCGGGCCGGGTCGATCCGGCCACGGATCTCCTGGGCCAGGGTCCGCACGTCGTTGGTGGCCGCGCCCTCGGGCGCCTCGGTGCCGACGTACGCGACGCCGCGCACGTCCTTCGCCTGCCCGGCGAGCGCCGCCGCCCCGCCCAGCACCAGCTGGGCGCGGAGCTTCTCCAGTTCCTTCTCCGCGTCGCGGAGCTGGGTGACGGTCTGCTCCACCCGGTCGGCGACCTGCTCGCCGGGCACCCGGAACAGCTCGGCGAGCCGCGAGACCAGCAGGTGCTCGCGGGCCAGGAAGCCGAACGCGTCCATGCCCACCAGGGCCTCGATCCGGCGGACACCGGAACCGACCGACGCCTCGGAGAGGATCTTGACCAGGCCGAGCTGGGCCGAGCGGGCCACGTGCGTACCGCCGCACAGCTCCCGGGCGTAGTCGCCGACCTCGACGACCCGCACCCGCTCGCCGTACTTCTCGCCGAACAGCGCCATCGCACCGATCCGGCGGGCCTCCTCCTGGGTGGTGATGAAGGCGTGCACCTCCATGTCGGCCAGAAGCACCTCGTTGACCTGCTGCTCCACGTCGTGCAGCACGCTCGGCGCCACCCCGGTCGGGGTGTTGAAGTCGAACCGCAGCCGGCCCGGCGCGTTCAACGAACCCGCCTGGGTGGCCGACTCGCCGAGGAAGTTACGCATGGTCTGGTGCACCAGGTGGGTGGCGGTGTGCGAGCGGGAGATCGCCCGCCGCCGGGACACGTCGATCTCGGCGTACCCGGTCTCGCCGGTGCGCACCTCGCCCCGGACCACCTTCGCCCGATGCACGATCAACCCCGGCACCGGCTGCTGCACGTCGAAGACCTCGAGCTGGCCGCCGCCCACCGTGATCAAACCCTGGTCCGGCTGCTGGCCGCCGCCCTCGGCGTAGAACGGGGTGGTGTCGAGCACCAGCTCGATCGTGTCCCCCTCGACCGCAGCGCCGATCTGGGCGCCGCCGGCGAGCAGCGCGCGGACGCGGGACTCGCGGTTCAGCTCGGTGTAGCCGGTGAACTCCACCGGCCCGCCGCCGTCGAGCACCGACCGGTACGCCGACACGTCCGTGTGGCCGGTCTTGCGCGCCTGCGCGTCCGCCTTGGCCCGGCTGCGCTGGTCGGCCATCAGCCGGCGGAAGCCCTCCGCGTCGACCTGCAGGCCCTGCTCGGCCGCGATCTCCAGGGTCAGGTCGATCGGGAAGCCGTACGTGTCGTGCAGCTGGAACGCCTTGTCACCGGAGATCGAGGCCTGACCCGCCGACTTGGTCTCGGCGATCGCGGTGTCCAGGATCGTGGTGCCGGCGCGCAGCGTGCTGAGGAAGGCGTCCTCCTCCGCGTACGCGTACTGGGAGATCCGGCCGAACTCCTCGGCCAGCTCCGGGTACGACGGCGACATGCAGTCCCGCGCCACCGGCAGCAGCTCGGGCAGCGCCCGGTCCTGGTAGCCCAGCAGGCGGACCGCCCGGATGGCCCGCCGCATGATCCGGCGCAGCACGTAGCCGCGCCCCTCGTTGGACGGGGTCACCCCGTCGCCGATCAGCATCAGCGCGGTGCGGACGTGGTCGGCGATGACCCGCAGCCGGACGTCGTCCGGGTGCGACTCGCTGGCCACGTGGCCGGAGTGCGCGCCGTACCGCTTGCCGGTCAGCTCGGCGGCCTTGTCGAGGATCGGCCGAACCTCGTCGATCTCGTAGAGGTTGTCGACGCCCTGCAGGATCGAGGCCATCCGCTCCAGGCCCATGCCGGTGTCGATGTTCTTCGCCGGCAGCTCCCCGAGGATCGGGAAGTCCGCCTTGCCGACGCCCGGCCCCCGCTCGAACTGCATGAAGACGAGGTTCCAGAACTCCATGTAGCGGTCTTCGTCGACCTCCGGTCCACCCTCGCGGCCGTACTCCGGCCCCCGGTCGTAGAACAGCTCGGAGCACGGGCCGCACGGGCCGGGGATGCCCATCGACCAGAAGTTGTCCGCCTTGCCCCGGCGCACGATCCGCTCGGCCGGTACGCCGACCGACCGCCAGATCTCGTACGCCTCGTCGTCGTCCAGGTAGACGGTCGGCCAGATCCGCTCCGGGTCCAGCCCGAAGCCCCCCGCCGCGACCGGCTTGGTGACCAGGTCCCAGGCGAGCGGGATCGCCCCGTCCTTGAAGTAGTCGCCGAAGGAGAAATTGCCGTTCATCTGGAAGAACGTGCCGTGCCGGCTGGTCTTGCCGACCTCGTCGATGTCCGGGGTGCGGATGCACTTCTGGACGCTGACCGCGCGCTCGTACGGCGGGGTCTGCTGGCCCAGGAAATAGGGGACGAACTGCACCATGCCGGCGTTGACGAACAGCAGGTTCGGGTCGCTGATGGCGGGCAGCGGAGCGGACGGCACCACGGCATGGCCGTTCGCCTCGAAGTGGGCGAGGTACCGCCGCTTGATCTCCGCCGTCTTCATCGCTGGTGTTCCTCCGGGAAAATCTCTCGGTCGCCGGTCCGCGGGTCCTCCCGCAGCTCGGCGAACTGGTCGTCGTACAACTCGCCGCGGGCGAAGGCCTCGTGGATCTCCTGCTCACGCTCGGCCATGCCGGTCCGGACATCCTCGACGAAGCCGCGGACCGACTCTACGAGGCTGCCGGCGGATTCGGACAGGCCGCTGGCGATGCCGGCCGGCGTGTACGCCTGCGCGGTCCGGGTGGCCTTGCGGACCACCAGCACGCCCACGGCCAGCCCGATGCCGAGCCAGAACAAGCGCTTCATGTCAGATCCTCCCGCCGAGCCGGTTCACCGGTTGGCGCGCTTCTCAGCGCGACGCCGCTGCTTGATGATGTCCTGCGCCTCCCGCTCGTGCTCCGCATGCCGGCGGGCGGCGGCGGCCCGGCGTACGCCGTAGCCGAAGGCGGCCACCTTGACCAGCGGGTTCGCGGCGGCGGCGGAGACCACGGCGGCGAGGTTGGCGACATTGGCGGTGACGTTCTGCGCGTGGGTGGTCATGGTGTCCACCTTGGCGAGCTGGAGGTTGACCCCGTCGAGGGTGGTCTGCGTTTGCTCCAGGGCGGTGTTGACGTTCCTCACCGTGGTGTTGACGTCGCCGAGCAGCGGCGCGGTGCGGTCGTTAAGGTCGTTGATCATCCGGGTAGCGGCGTCGACGGTGTGCCGCAGCCGCAGGATCGGCACCGCCAGCACGAGCACCAGCATCAGGAACGCGCCGGCCAGGATCAGCCAAGCAATCTCTCCACCACCCATGCCCATGTCCTCCTCAAGCAGTGTCCCGAGGCCCCACGCCCCGGGACGCGCGACCGTCCTACCCACTCCGCCTCGGTCCGACCGGTCACGATCGACCGGCACGAGCGGACCCGCCAGCCCCAGACCCTACCGTCCGTGATGGAGAGCTGCTCACGACGGTGAGGGGGTCGATTCGTCAAGCGGGTCGTCGGTGAGGGTCGGGAAGGGATCCACACCGGTGAGGGACGGGTCGGTGGTCGGCTGTGGCCCGGTCCGCTCGTCGTCGATCGCGTTGCGGACCTTCACCGACACCAACGACCCGGTGCACTTCTCCGCTGCGGGCGACGGGGCCGGTGATGGCGCCGGTGACCCGCCGATCGGCGGCGGCGTGCAGGCGGGTTCGCGTACCCAGAGGTCGAGGGTGAGCTCGTCCCGGCGCCAGCAGGTGTAGCTGCCGTCGACCGGCTGCGGCGGGCAGCGGTCGTTCTTCCAACGCCGCCAGCCGTCCCGGGCCAGGGCCTGCTCGTACGCCCGCGCGGTCTCCTTCGGCGCCCGCTGCGACTCGACGGTCCGCTCCCGCAGCCGGCATTCCTGCAGGCACCAGCGGCTGCCGCTGACGTGGTCGGCGGTCTTCACCGCCGCCCAGGCGGGCACCCTCAGCCCGTCGAGGGTGTCGAAGACCGGGTCATGGCTGAGGGCGCGCACCCCGAAAAAGAGCGGGACCGCGCCGAGCAGCACCAGGCTGACCAGGGCGAGGACGCCCAGCCGCAGCCGCCGTCGCTCGCGCATCTGCCGCCGCAGCTCGGAGCGGGCGCCGCGCAGGGCGCCGGCCGTGCCGCCGGCGGACGCCGACTTCGTCTCGGCCGGTCGCGGCGCTGGTCCGACCCCGTCGGCCGGTTCGGGGCGCGGCCCGGCCGGTTCCGCCGGTACGACTGCGGCGGCCCGGGCCACCGCCGGCTCGCCGGGCCGCCCGGGCGGGGGTACGACGGCGGCGCCGATCGGTCCGGGCCGGCTCGGCTCCACGCCCGGCGGGACCGCCCGGCCGGCCGGCCGTTCGTCAGGGCTCTCCGGACGGGCCACGGGAGCGGCGGCCCGGGCCACCGCCGGGCCGCCGGCCGCCCCGGTACGCGCCACGGGCTCGCCGGTCTGCGGGGCGCGCCCCTCGTCCGCACCCGTGACCGGGACGGGACCACCCGGGCCGGGTCGGGCGGCGCCGCGGGCCGGACCGGCTCCGCGCGCGTCCCCGGTGCCCGGCCCCGGGCCGGGCCGTCCCGGCTGGCTGGGGACCGCGCGCCCGGTCCGGGTCGACGGGTCATGGCCGGCGTCGCCGCCGGTGGGCGGGCCGCCGGCCCGTGCCGGGTCACCCCCGACGGGAAAGCCTCCCGTGCGAACCGGGTCGGGCCCGGCGGAACGGCCGGACGTGCCAGCGGGACGTCCGACACCCCGGGCGGGAACCGACGGGTCAGGCTTCGCCGTCGGTACGGCGGCACCGGCCCGTCCGGCCGGGGCATGGTCGGGCCCGGCAGGGACACCCGCTCGACCGGCCGAGGCACGGTCGGACCCGGCAGGAACACCCGCCCGACCGGCCGTCGGCTCGCCGACCGGGGAGCCGGTGGGGCCGACCATCGGCGTGGCCGGATCGCCGTGGTGGGCACGCCCGGCCTGCCGGAGCCAGTCCGCCGGGCGCTCGGGACGCTGGGACCGCGCCTCGTCGGCGCCCGCGCGGCCCGCGCGACGCGGGCCGGGGCTCGGCGGCGCCTCGCCGGCGGACCGTCGTGCGCCCGGCGGCTCCTGGACGGCGCGGCGACCGGGCGCGGTCGGCTCATCGGCCGGCGCGACCCGGCGACCAGCCGCGGTTGGGGCGTCATCGGGCACAACCCGGCGACCAGCCGCGGTCGGGGCATCATCGGGCGCAACCCGGCGACCGCCCGGCACCGCCCCGTGGGGACCAGCCGGGCGACCGGCCTGTGGCACGGCGTCGGCCGGGGCGGCGGGCGTGGCGTGGCGAGCCGCAGGCGTGCCCGGACCCTGCCCCGGACCACCGGAGGACGCGCCGGACGGGGCATCCGGGATCGGCGGAGCGTTCCCGCTGCGCGGCACCGCCACCGGCTGGTCGGGCCCGCCGGCACGGCGTCGACCGCCCCCTGGGGCGGTGGGAGCGTCCATCGGGGACGGGCCGGCGGCGGAGGGATCATGCTCCGCAGCGCCGCGGCGACGCCGGGGCTCGGGGGCAGGTGCTCCACCGGGTCCGCCGGGCCGGCCGTGGGGCGTGGGTGGCCCGTCGGGCGGCACGGCGGGACCCGGCGGCTGCCAGCCGGGACCGGGCACCTGACCGCCCCGGGCACGCCCCGGGGCGGAACCGGACGGCGGTGCCGGCCGGCCAGCCGGGTCGGTCGGCCGGCCGGTGCTCGGCGCAAGCGATGGCTGCTGCCCGGTGGGCGTCTCCGGGCCACGGCGCGGCGGTCGGGACGGCTCGGCGGGCTGCCGGGACGGCTCGGGCGTACCGGGCCAGGGCCCGTCGACCGGACGGCGGCGGGCTGCCGTCGAGTCGGGCCCGGGGCGTGCCGGAGGCGCCGCCGGCCCGCCATCGGCCGGGCCACGGCGGGCGGACGGCCCGGGCTGGCCGGGCTGGCCGGGCTGGCCGGGCTGGCCGGGTGACGGCATCACGCCGGGGCGCGGGCCGCGCGACAGCTCGGGGGTGGACGGGTCGGGTCGCGGCCCGGTCACCGCGGGTGGCAGCCCGCCGCGCGACGGCGGCGCTGCGGCGGGATCGGCGCCGTCCGGGCCGAGGTCAACACGCTGCTGCTTTGCCGTACGCAGGTCGTCGATCCAGCCGAACTCCTCGCCGGCGGTCGCCTCCTCCGGCTCGGCGTCGGGCCGGCCCCGCCCCCATCGGCGGCCCTTGGCGCTCCGGTCGCGCCGCTCGTCGGGGCCGTCCTCCGGCCGCTCCGGACCACGCGCCATCACTGCTGATCCTTCCCGACGGCGTCGTTGCCGTCCTCGCTCGCCCCGTTGCCCTGTTCCATGCCGGCCGGGCCGCCGGCGGGTGCGGCGGCCGGCGCGGCGGGCTCCGCGCGGAAAGCCGGTGCCGCCAGCCCGCGGACGATCCGCCGCAGCAGCGGCAACCGACCGGCCACCGCTCGCTCCACGCCGTGCCCGCTGGGCTGGTAGTAGTCGGTCCCGACGAGATCGTCCGGGGCGTACTGCTGGGTGACCACGCCGCGATGGTCGTCGTGGGGGTAGCGGTAACCAGTGCCGTGCCCGAGACCACGGGCACCGGCGTAGTGGGCGTCGCGCAGCGCCCGCGGCACCGGCCCGCCGCGGCCGGCGCGCACGTCGGCGACGGCGGCACCGATCGCCGCAGTGGCCGAGTTGGACTTCGGGGCGGTGGCCAGGTGGATCACCGCCTGGGCCAGGTTGAGCTGGGCCTCGGGCAGCCCGACGTACTCGACGGCGTGCGCGGCGGCGGTGGCGACGGTGAGGGCGGTGGGGTCGGCCATGCCGACGTCCTCGCTGGCGAAGATGACCAGGCGCCGGGCGATGAACCGGGCATCCTCGCCGGCCACCAGCATCCGGGCCAGCCAGTGCAGCGCCGCGTCCACGTCCGAGCCGCGCATGCTCTTGATGAACGCGCTGACCACGTCGTAGTGAGCGTCGCCGTCCCGGTCGTACCGGACGGCGGCGACGTCGACGGCCTGCTCGGCGGTGGCCAGGTCGATCCGCCCGGCGCCGAGCGCGGCGGCGGTGGCGGCCGCCGCCTCCAGGGCGGTCAGCGCCTTGCGTACGTCGCCGCCGGCGAGGCGGACGAGATGGTCCTCCGCCCCGGTCTCCAGGACCAGCGCGCCGCCCAGCCCGCGCTCGTCGGCGACCGCGCGGCGCAACAGGCCGCGTACGGCGTCATCGTCCAACGGCTGGAGCGTGAGCAGCACGCAGCGGGACAGCAGCGGTGAGATGACCGAGAAATATGGATTCTCGGTGGTCGCCGCGAGCAGGGTGACCGTCCGGTCCTCCACCGCGGCGAGCAGCGAGTCCTGCTGGGTCTTGCTGAACCGGTGCACCTCGTCGATGAACAGCACGGTCGGCGGGCCGCCCGCGCGCCGCTGCCGGCGGGCGGTGTCGATCACCGCGCGTACGTCCTTCACGCCGGCGGTCAGCGCGGACATCGCGACGAAACGGCGGTCGGTGGCCCGGGCCACCAGGTGGGCGATGGTGGTCTTTCCGCTGCCGGGCGGCCCCCAGAGGATCACCGACATCGGTGCCAAGCCCTCGACGAGCTGGCGCAGCGGCGCGCCCGGGGCGAGCAGGTGCTCCTGCCCGACGAGCTCGTCGATGCTCGCCGGACGCATCCGGACGGGCAGCGGCGAGTCCACGCCCGGGGCGGTGAACCCGTCCACGCCGACGGATCCCGCGGGGGCACTGGGCGCTCCGGCGGGTTCGCCGAGGGTGAAGAGGGCGTCGGACTGCATCACGAGAACAGTACCGGGCCGCGCCGACAACGCCGGAATCACGCCGCCGGCCCGGCCCGGGGTGATCCGTTCCGGTGAGCCACGACCCTAACGCCGACCTCGGTACCAGCGGCCCCGGCCGCCGCCGAACCCGGCCAGGTGCAGGGAGAGCAGCAGGAAGCCGATCAGGGCGAGCGTCCAGTGGTTGATCAGCTGTGGTGCGCCGAAGTTGCTGCCCAGCAGGTCACTCAGCAGTGCGATCGCGAACACGATCGCCGCGGCGATGGCGAGCATCTCGTTCCTCCGGTGGGGGTTCCAGCAGGTTGACGAGAGAGATACCCGATCCGCCGGCCCGCCAATCTCCACCATGGAACCGGCCGGGTCATCGATCGGTGGCGAGCACGGCGTAGCGCACCGAGTCCCACCAGCCTCCCCGGACGAAGAGGTGGTCCCGGCTGAGCCCCTCCCGCCGCATACCGACCTTCTCCAGCACCCGCCACGAGGCGGCGTGGTCCGGACGGGTGGTCGCTTCCACCCGGTGCAGGCCGACCTGCTCGAAGGCGAGTCGCAGCAGCAGGTCGGCCAACGCGGTGCCGAGGCCCTTCCCCCAGTGGTCCGGGTGGACCACGTAGCCGATCTCCCCGCGCCGGTGCGCCGGGCTCGTCACGGTCAACGTGCCCAGGCCCACCAGCCCGTCCTCGGCGGCGGCCAGGTGGTACGCGAGCCGCGGCTCGGCGCCGGCCGCTTCCCGCCAGGCGGGCAGGACGGCGTGGACCTCGTCCAGCGAGGGCGGCTGTTCGTCCAGCATCCGGTCGACGACCTGCGGCTGGTTGGTCAGCGCGTGCAGCGGCTCCGCGTCGGAGTCCGCCCACTCCCGCAGCAGGCAGCGCGGGCCGGGCAGGAGTACAGGACGTACGGATCGGATGGGGTTCACTGATCCTCCTCTCGTAGGCTGGCCGCATGATCACTGCCGACCAGGTTCTGGTGGGTCGGGACGCCCTGCTCGCCGCCGCCGGTCACCACCCGTACGCCCGGCACGCGCTCTGGCGGGACCACGAGGCGCGCGGGTGGCGGCGCGATGGTGCGGTGGGCTGGCTGCTCCCGCCGGGGCAGGGACCGGCCGGCGGGGCGCTCGGGGCGACCGGGCCGGCGCTGGACGTCTTCGCCGGCCTGGTCGCGGACGGGACGCTGCACGCCGGACAGTGGCTGCACCTGCCGCGCACGCCTGCCGCGGAGGTGGCGCGCCGGCTGACCGTCGCGCGGCTGGACGAGTGGGACTTCCTCTGGACCACCACGCCGCCGCCCCCACAGCCGGAGGAGGAACGGGTGGTCCGCCTCACCGAGGCGGACCACCCGGCCCTCGCGGCGCTGATCGACGAGTCGTTCCCCACCACCACCTCCCGCCCCGACGACGAGCGCATCGTCGACTGGTACGGCATCCGCGACGGCGACCGCCTCGTCGCGTGCGGGGCGGACCGCAGTCGGGGGGACATCGGCTTCCTCGCCGGCCTCACGGTGGCGACCGACCGGCGCGGGCGGGGCCTCGGCGCGGCGCTCACCGCCGGGATGACCCGCGCCCTCTTCGCCCTGTACGACCACGTGGCGCTCGGCGTCTACACCGAGAACCTCGGGGCGCTCCGGCTCTATCGCCGCCTCGGCTACACCAACACCGAGCCCCGCACCTCGATCCACCTCGGCTGAGCACCGCTCGCAGGGTGGGTCCGGCCTTGGCACTGTCATCAGGCGGACCGGGCCGCGTGGCTGCCCGAGGTCACCGGGTCCGGCGCCGGGACGGGTACGGGACCGGCGAGTGAGTCGTCCGGCCCGGTGACCCGCTCGTCCGGCGCCGCCGTCCGGTGCTCCCCCGCCGCGCCGGCCGCCGTCGGCACACCGTCTCGGCCGGCGCGCCAGGCCGGCAGGTAGAGCGGCGCGGCCAGGGCGAGCACCACCGCGCCGACCAGCATGGCGAGGCTGACGCTGGTGCGGTCGGCCAGGGCGGTCAGGACCACCGCGCCGAGCGCGCCGGCTGGCAGGCCCACCATCGAGTTGAGCGACATGACGCTGGTCCGGTACGGCCCGTCTACCTGCCGATGCAGCAGCGCATTGTGCAGCGGGTTGGACGCGCCGTGCACGGTGTAGCAGGCCAGGTAGGCGACGAGCACCCCGACCGGGCCGGCGAGCAGGCCCATCCCGACCACGGTCACGCCCTGGAGCACCCGCAGCAGCGCGGCGGCGGGCGCGGCGCCCAGCCGGCGCAGCAGGAGCGGGGTGAGCGCGGCGCCGGCCGCGTTGGCCAGCCAGGCCGCCGAGCCGGCCGGTCCGAGCAGTGCCGCCGCGCGGTCGGCGTCGCCGACCACTTCGGAGAGGCGGATCGGCAGCAGCGACTCGAAGGTGACCATGCCGAAGCCCCAGAACAGCTCGACGGCGACCAGGGCGAGCAGCACCCGGGAGCGGCGGAGCAGGCCGATCGCCTGCCCGGCCATCCGAGGTACCTCGGCCACCGAGGTACGCAGCGCCGCGGCGCCCCGGGCCGGGCGGGTCTCCACCAGCAGCACCAGCAGCGCTACCAACGAGACGCCGTACAGGACGATGGCCACCAGCACGGGCAGGGTCAGCGCGCTGACCGGCCCGACCGGGCCGAGCGCGACCAGGCCACCGCCGACCAGCGCGCCGACGCCGATGGCGAGGCCGGCGACGGTGCCGGCCTGGCCGAGACCGCGCTCGTACTCGGCGTGCGGGTCGGCGGCGAGGGTGGCGTCGACGTACCAGGATTCCAGGGGGCCGCTGTCGAGCGCCCGGTAGACGCCCTGCAACGCCCAGACCAGGAAGAAGAGCCAGAACGAGTCGGCCACCGCGAAGATGATCAGCGAGATCAGGCCGATCACCCAGGCGACGCCGAGAGCTGGCTTACGGCCGAGCGCGTCGGCGAGACCCCCGGTGGGCAACTCCAGCACGAGGACCACGAGGCCCTGGGCGGTGGCCACCAGGCCGATCTGGGACAGCGTAAGGCCCCGCTCCTGCATCAGCAGGATCATCACCGGGACCATCAGGCCGCTGGGCAGCCAGCGCAGGCCGTAGAGCGTGAGGTAGCGGAACCGGACCTGGCGTACGGACAGCGCGCTCATCGCTCCTCCTGCGACGGTGGGCGGGTGAGCCGCAGGTCGGCCAGCATCGGCAGGGCGGCGAAGTAGACCTGCACCTGCTCCGCGCCGAGCTCGCCGGGGTCGGCCTCGTCGCGGTAGCGCTCGAGGAGCTGTTCCACCTCGGCCTTGAGCGCCGCCAGCCGCGCCGATGGGATGGTCATGAAGATGTCGCCCATGCCGAACGCCTCCCGCCAGGCCGGCGACCACTCGTGGCGGACGGTGAACCACCGCTCGGCGTGTTCGACGAAGTTCCGCACCTGGTCGCCCTCGATCCACTCGATGGCGGCCCGGGCATCGGGGTCGTCGTCGAAGTCGGTGTTCTCCCAGTTGGTGACGTCGTGCGCGGCCCGCCAGAACCGCTGCCGGCCGGTGCCGAGGTCGGGATCTTCGACAACCAGCCCGACCTCGGCGAGCTGGCGCAGGTGGTAGCTGGTCGCCCCGGTGTTGGTGCCGAGCAGCTCGGCGAGGGCGGTGGCCGTGGCCGGACCCTTCACCCGCAGCGCGCCGAGCAGTCGGGTGCGCAGCGGGTGTGCCAGCACCCGCACCTGGCGATGGTCGATCCGGACCTGACGCGACGCCGGCTTCCTGTCGTTCCCCATGTGTGCACAATATCTGTGCACACTTCCTATGCACAAGGTTTATGCATAGGAAGTGTGCATGGTCCGACCGCGGGCGCGGCGACGCTCAGGAGGCGAGAAGTTCGGTGACGCCGCGCAGCCGGGTACGCAGCAGGCCGGCGGCGCGGGAGGAGTCGAGGCGTACCTCGGCCGGACGGCACACGCCGGCGGCGACGGCGGTCGTCGTCCTCAGCCCGGCCGGGTCGACGCCGAGTTGCCGGGCGACCAGAAGCCCCAGCTCGGCGCGGCTCACCGCGTCCGGCCCGGCCACGTTGAGCGGTCCGGCACAATCCGACGGCACGAGTTCCAGCACGGCGGCGGCCAGGTCGGTCACGTCGATCGGGCAGCGAACCTCGTCGGTGAACAGGCTCGCCCGGCCGGCGAACGCCTCGCGGCAGAGCGCGATCTGCTTGCTGCCCTCCCCCACGATGAGCGAGGTACGCACCAGCACCGCACCCGGGTCGATCGCCCGCACCGCGGTCTCCGCCGCCGCCTTCGCCGCCCCGTACGGATAACTGGGCGTGGGCGCATCGTCGTCGAGATACGGCGCCGGCCGCCCGCCGTGCAGGGCGTCGCTGGACAGGTGCACCAGCCGCGCCCCCACCTCGGCGGCGGCGTACGCGATGTTGGCCGCGCCGTCGGCGGTGACCGCCCAGTCGTCGTACCGATAGGGGGTGGCGACGACGGCGTCGGGGCGCACCTCGGTGACCAGCGCGCGCACGGCGGCGCGGTCGGTGACGTCAAGCCGGCGCGCGACCACCCCCGGCACCGCGACGGCGGCCGAGTGGTACGTGCCGACCACCCGCTCCCCCACCGCCACGGCCTGCCGACAAACCTCCCCACCCAAAAACCCACTGCCCCCCACCACAAGCAGCGTCACGCCACCCACCTCCCTCAAGCGTCGATCATGAGGTTAGCGGGGCGACACGCCGGAGCGGGCGACCGCCAACCTCATGATCGACGGGGAGTTGCGGGGGCGGATCAGGTGGGGTCGGCGACGGGGGCGGCGGGGCCGGCGGTGCCGGTGTGGGGGGCGGCCGGGGCCTTGGGCTTGGCGTCGACGCCGGCTTCGGCGCGCTGCTGCGGGGTGATCGGCGTGGGGGCGCCGGTCAGCGGGTCGAAGCCGCCGCGGGTCTTCGGGAACGCGATGACCTCGCGGATCGAGTCCGCGCCGGCTAGCAGCATGCAGATCCGGTCCCAGCCGAAGGCGATGCCGCCGTGCGGGGGCGGGCCGTACTTGAACGCCTCCAGCAGGAAGCCGAACTTGTCCTGCGCCTCCTCCGGGGTGATGCCGAGCAGGTCGAACACCCGCTGCTGCACGTCGCCCCGGTGGATACGGACGGAGCCGCCGCCGATCTCGTTGCCGTTGCAGACGATGTCGTACGCGTAGGCCAGGGCCCGGTCCGGGGCCTCCTCGAACCGGTCCACCCACTCGTCGTTCGGCGAGGTGAACGGGTGGTGCACCGCCGTCCAGCCGCCCTCGTCGGTGCGCTCGAACATCGGCGCGTCGACCACCCAGCAGAACGCCCAGGCGCTCTCGTCGATGAGCTTGGCCCGCTTGGCGATCTCGATCCGGGCGGCGCCGAGCAGCTCCTGCGCCTCGCGGGTGTTGGTGCTGGCGGCGAAGAAGACGGCGTCGCCCGGCTTGGCGCCGACCGCGTCGGCCAGCCCGGCCAGGTGCGCCTCGGAGAGGTTCTTGGCCACCGGGCCGCGCGCCTCGCCGGTCTCGGCGTCGAGCACCACGTACGCCAGGCCCCGGGCGCCGCGCGCCTTGGCCCAGTCCTGCCAGCCGTCCAGCTCCTTGCGGCTCTGCGCCGCGCCGCCCGGCATGACCACCGCGCCGACGTAGCCGCCCGCGTCGATCGCGCCGGCGAACACCCGGAACTCGGTGCCGCGCAGGTAGTCGGTCAGCTCGGTCAGTTCGACGCCGTAGCGCAGGTCGGGCTTGTCGGAGCCGTAGCGCGACATGGCGTCGTGCCAGGTGATCCGCGGAATCGGCCGGGAGATCTCGTAGCCGGCCAGATCCGACCAGAGCGCCGAGACGATCGCCTCGCCGAGCTCGATGACGTCGTCCTCGGTGACGAAGGACATCTCGATGTCGAGCTGGGTGAACTCCGGCTGGCGGTCGGCGCGGAAGTCCTCGTCGCGGTAGCAGCGGGCGATCTGGTAATAGCGCTCCATGCCGCCGACCATCAGCAGCTGCTTGAACAGCTGCGGCGACTGCGGCAGGGCGTACCAGCTGCCCGGCTGGAGCCGGACCGGGACCAGGAAGTCGCGGGCGCCCTCCGGGGTGGAGCGGGTCAGGGTGGGCGTCTCGATCTCCAGGAAGTCCCGCTCGTTCAGCACCGTGCGGGCGAGCTGGTTGGCCCGCGAGCGCAGCCGCAGCGCCTTCGCCGGGCCGCTGCGGCGCAGGTCCAGGTAGCGGTACTTGAGCCGGATGTCGTCGCCGGCCTCGATCTGGTCGTCCACCGGCAACGGCAGCGGCGCCGCCTCGGAGAGCACCTCCAGCGCGCTCGCGGTGACCTCGACCTCGCCGGTGGGCAGGTCCGGGTTCTCGTTGCCCTCGGGGCGGCGGGTCACCTCGCCGATGACCTTGACGCAGAACTCGTTGCGCAGCGCGTGCGCGTCCTCCTCGCGGAAGACCACCTGGACCACGCCGGAGCCGTCGCGCAGGTCGACGAAGATGACGCCGCCGTGGTCGCGCCGGCGGGCCACCCAGCCGGCGAGCGTCACCGTGGTGCCGGCGTCCGTCGCGCGCAGGCTGCCGGCGTCATGGGTACGGATCACGACTCGCGTCTCCTCATCGAACTGAACGGGCTGCACCCGCATTCTGTCAGCTTGGCCGAACGCGTCCCGCACCACCCGGCAACCCGGCTCGGTCCGGCGATCCGCGAACGCCGCCGACCGCCGCCGCCAATCAGCCGCGAACGCGGGAGCGGGCCGCCGGTCGTCCGGCGGCCCGCTCGCGAGGGATCGATCAGTAGACGCTCACGCCATAGGCGCTCAGCGCCGTGGTGACCGGCTGGAAGTAGGTGGTGCCGCCGCTGGTGCAGTTGCCGCTGCCGCCCGAGGTCATGCCCAGCGCGGCGCTGCCGGCGAAGAGGGAGCCGCCGCTGTCGCCCGGCTCGGCGCAGACGTTGGTGCGGATCAGGCCGGAGACGCTGCCCTCGGCGTAGTTGACCGTGGCGTTGAGCGCGTTGACCGAACCGCTGCGCAGGCCGGTGGTGCTACCGGAGCGGTTGACGGTCTGGCCGACGTACGCGCTGCCGGCGCTGCTGATCTTCTGGTAGCTGCCGTTGTACAGGTAGACGTTGCTCGGCTGGACGCTGCTCTGGTTGCTGTACTTCACGATGCCGTAGTCGCGGCCCGGGAAGGTGCTGCCGGCGCGGGTGCCGAGCAGCGAGGTCTGCCCCGAGTTGCTGTACCAGTTCGACGCGATGTTGGTGCAGTGCCCGGCGGTGAGGAAGTAGTAGACGCCGGAGCTGCTGCGCACGTTGAAGCCGAGCGAGCAGCGCCCGCCGCCAGCGGCGTAGATGGCGTTGCCGCCGGAGATCCGGGTGCTCAGCACGCCGGACTCGGCCTCGATCCGGACCGTGCCGCCGGTGCGGGCGGCGGCCGCCTTGACCTGCTCCAGCTTGGCGCCGGTGACGGTGCTGTCGACGGAGACCACGACCTGGTTGGTGGCCGGGTCGACCCACCAGGCGGTGCCGGGGACCTTGGCGGACCGCTCCAGCTCGTCGGTGGCCGCCTTGAGTCGGTCGGCGCCCCGGGTGACGAGCTTCGCGGTGGCGCCCGCGGCGCGGACCTGGCGCGCGGCCGCGGCGTCGGTCACCGCGATGACCATCTTGCCGCTGGCGTCGGCGTACGTGCCGGCGGCGCGGTCGCCGAGCTTGGTGACGAGCGCGGCGGCGGCGTCGGGGGACGCGGACGTGGCCGGGGCCGCCTGGGCGGGTGCGCCGAGGAGCGAGCCGGTGACCAGGGTGCCGGCCACGGCGATGGCGGCGGCGCGGCGGAGTGAGGACCTCGTGGGTCGCATGTAACAACCTCCAAGGAGGGGGTGACGGGCGCCGTCATACGGGCGCGCCCGGGGACAACCCGGCCGGCCGGGGGAACCAGCCGAGAGACCACAAAGTATTCACATATTTAAGATCTTCTGCAAGGCTGCCCTTTGCCCGAATTGGCCGGCCCGGAAAGTGGGCAGGACGTGCCATTGTGGACACCGATGGTGACCCTCAGATCCGGCGGCGAGCCCCCAGGCCCCGGCCGGGGCAGCCGGTCGCGTGGTTCGGTCACCTCGTGCCCCTCGGCGCAGCGCAACGCGACCCGGACCTCGGCCCCGCAGTCCCGGTGGGCGACCATCAGCGGCGCGCTGCGAGGCTGGGTCCATGACACAGATGCAGGACCGCAGCCGCACCTTCTCCTGGTCCGACCCGATGGCCGGGGCGGCGCACGTCGGTCAGCGCAGCGGTCTGGATCTGCTGCGCGCGATGATCGCCGGGGAGTTGGCCGCGCCGCCGATCATGCACCTGATCGACATGGCCCGGATGGAAGCGGACGAGGGCCGGGTCACGGTCGAGCTGATGCCGCAGGAGTTCCACTACAACCCGCTCGGCACGGTGCACGGCGGGATCATCTCCACGCTGCTCGACACCGCCGCCGGGTGCGCCGTCCACAGCACGCTCCCGGCCGGCGTCGGCTACACCTCATTGGACCTGAACGTGAGGTTCCTCCGGCCGGTCACCGTCGAGAGCGGTCGGCTGTGCTGCGAGGGCACGGTGCTCCAGCGCGGTCGGCGTACCGCCCTGGCCGAGGCCCGCCTGACGGACACGAAGGACCGCCTCATCGCCCACGCCACCTCGAGCTGCCTCCTCCTCCCCCTCAACGCCCCCGCCTGACCTCCACCCCCGCCCCCAACCCGGTCGATCATGAGGTTGTTGTCGGTCGCCTCGGCGTGTCGTGACAACAACTTCATGATCAGCGACGAAACCGGGGAGGGGAGGCGGCGGGGTGGGCGGGGCGGGGTCAGCGGGCGGCGGTGAGGCGGGCGGCGCGGGCGGCGCGCTTCTCCTCGAAGCGGGACGCCTGCTGCTCCAGGGTGTCGAGGTGGGCGGCGATCTGGTCGCGGGCGGCCTCGCCGTCGGCGTTCAGGCCGGTGACCTCGAAGACGTTCCACTGGCGCAGCACCGGTGCGACCACGTCGTCGCGGTGCTGCCGCAGGTCGTAGATGCCGGCCAGGGCGATGGCCACCGACTTGCGGGCGAAGCCCTCGATGCCGACGCCCGGCATCTGGAAGTCGGCCAGCACGTCCGCGACCGCACGCATGGCCTGGCTCGGGGCCAGCTCGAAGGCCGCGCCGAGCAGGTTGCGGTAGAAGACCATGTGCAGGTTCTCGTCGGCCGCCACCCGGGCCAGCAGCGCGTCGCAGATCGGGTCGGCGGCGGCCCGGCCGGTGTTGCGGTGTGAGATCCGGGTGGCCAACTCCTGGAACGAGACGTACGCCAGCGAATGCAGCACCTCGTCGCCGTGCGCGTTGTGGTAACCCGCCGACATGTGCGTCATCCGGGCCCGCTCCAGGGCCACCGGGTCGACCGCCCGGCTCACCGTCAGGTAGTCGCGGATGGCGGTGCCGTGCCGCCCCTCCTCGGCGGTCCACCGGTGCACCCAGGTGCCCCATGCGCCGTCCCGGCCGAACAGGGTGGCGATCTCGTGGTGGTACGAGGGCAGGTTGTCCTCGGTGAGCAGGTTGACGATCAGCGCGGTGCGGGCGACCTCGGGGATGCTGGAGTCCTGCGGTGACCATGCTTCGCCGCCGAGCGGACCGTCGAAGGTACGTCCCTCGCTCCACGGCACGTACTCGTGCGGGAACCACTCCTTCGCCAGCGACAGGTGCCGGTCGAGGTTCTTTTCGACCACTGGCTCGAGTTCGTGGAGCAGGGCGGTCTGGCTGAGCACGGTCACAAGGTTCTCCCTACGGTGGCGTAAGTTACGCCACCGTAGGTCGAATCTTTCTCACGCGCCAGTCGCGGGGCCCACCAGCGGCTTCAGGTCCGCCCGGGGCGGGGTCCACTCGCCCGCCGCGGCGGCCGCCTGCTCGCCCGAGCGGATGTCCTTCACCTCGTCGCCCTCCGCGCCCGGGAACCAGACGTACGGGATGCCACGGCGCTCGGCGTAGCGGATCTGCTTGCCGAACTTGGCCGCGCTCGGCGACACCTCGGTGGGGATGCCCCGGGAGCGCAGCGCCTCGGCGACCCGGTTGCTGGCCGGCCGCTCGTCCTCGCTGGTGACCGCGACCAGCACGCAGGTCGGCACGCTGCGGGACACCGACAGCGCGTCGGCGCCGAAGAGCAGGCCGAGCAGGCGGGTCACCCCGATGGAGATGCCCACGCCGGGGAAGCGGACGTTGCCCGAGCTGGCCAGGTTGTCGTACCGGCCGCCGGAGCAGACCGAGCCGAACCGCTCGTAGCCGATCATCTGCGTCTCGTACACCGTGCCGGTGTAGTAGTCCAGGCCACGGGCGATGCGCAGGTCGGCGACGCAGAGTCCGGGCGAGTGCGCGGCGGCGGTCTCCATCACCGCGGTCAACTCCGCGATGCCCTCGTCGAGCAGCGGGTCACTCACCCCGAGCGCGCGGACCGCGTCGGCGAAGGAGGCGTCCGGCGCGGAGATCTCGGCCAGGGCCAGGACGGCCTTGGCCTGCGCCTCGCTCGCCCCGGCCGTCTCCGCGAGCAGCTCGGTCACCTTCGCCGGGCCGATCTTGTCGAGCCGGTCGACGGCACGCAGCGCTGCCTCCGGGTCGGTCAGCCCGATCCCCCGGTAGAAGCCCTCGCAGACCTTGCGGTTGTTGACCTGGATCCGTACCGGCGGGATCGGCAACGAGCGCAGCGCGTCGCCGATGACCAGGGGCATCTCCGCCTCGTAGTGGGCCGGCAGGGTGTCCCGGTCGACGATGTCGATGTCGGCCTGCAGGAACTCGCGGTAGCGCCCCTCCTGCGGGCGCTCGCCCCGCCACACCTTCTGGATCTGGTAGCGGCGGAACGGGAACTGCAGCTTGCCGGCGTTCTCCAGGACGTACCGGGCGAACGGCACGGTGAGGTCGAAGTGCAGGCCGAGCGCGTCGTCGCCGGTCGCGCCCTCCGGGTCGGCCTGCAGCCGGCGCAGCACGTAGACCTCCTTGGAGGTCTCCCCCTTGCGGAGCAGCTGATCGAGGGGCTCGACCGCGCGGGTCTCCAGGGGGGCGAAGCCGTACAGCTCGAAGGTTGCGCGGATCCGGTCCAGCACGAACTGCTCGATCATGCGCTGGGCGGGCGTCCACTCCGGGAACCCGGAGATGGGCGTGGGCTTGCTCATCGCGTACTCCTTGGATCCCGCGCGGACCGCGCGGGAAGGTCGTGGGCGGCTACAGGCCGCGGGTGGGCGCGGCCGGGCGCGCGTCGCCGGCCCCCGCCACCTCGACGAGGTACGGGTTGATCGCGCGCTCGCGGCCGATGGTGGTCGCGGGGCCGTGGCCGGGCAGGACGACGGTGTCGTCGGCCAGCGGGAGGACCTTGTCCCGGAGGCTGGCCAGCATGCGGGGCATGCTGCCACCCGGCAGGTCGGTGCGGCCGATCGAGCCGGCGAAGAGCACGTCACCGGAGAGGCAGATCTGCTCGGCCTCCCAGGGCGAGCCGGCGCCGGGCATCCGGAACAGCACCGACCCGCCGGTATGGCCGGGGGCGTGGTCGACGCTGATCTCCAACCCGGCGAGGCTGAGGGTGGCGCCGTCGGTCAGCTCGGCCACGTCCTCCGGCTCGGCGTAGGGCAGCCGGCCGCCGAAGAGCTGGGTGAGATCCATCGAGAGCGCCTTGGCCGGGTCGGCGAGCAGCTCCAGGTCGTCCGGGTGCACGTACGCGGTGATGCCCCGCGCCTCGCAGACCGGCGCCACCGAGAAGGTGTGGTCGAGGTGGCCGTGGGTGAGCAGCACGGCGGCCGGGTGCAGGCGGTGCTCGGCGAGCACGGCGTCGAGCTGGTCCAGCACCCCGATCCCGGGGTCGACCACCACGCACTGCTCCCCCGGCGCGGTCGCCACCACATAACAGTTGGTGCCGAAGGCGTCCGCGGGAAAGCCGGCCACGAGCACGTCCGCTCCCCTTCCGTTCCAGTCATGGTCTTCGTGAGCAAGCCTAGTCGGAACCTCGTACACGACTTTCCCAGCCGGTAGCCGTACACTCTGGCGGGCGTGTGGCGTGGCGCACTGCGCACCGACGGGCGGACAACGGCCCGGCGCCGGCGAGGACCAGGGTAGAGGAAGGGGAGCACGGGTGGCTTCCAGCAGGGACCGGCAGCGCAAACTGGCGCGGGCCAAGCTCGACCGGCAGCTCGTCCGGCGGGCCGCCAGGGCGAAGCGCCGCCGGCAGATCCAGGCCGGCGTCGGCGCGACGGTGGTGCTCGCGCTGATCGTGCTCGGTTCGGCGTGGGCGCTCGGCGCGTTCGACTCGAAGCCGAAGCCGGAGGCGGCCGAGGACATCTGCCTCTGGACGCCGCAGGATGCGAGCGCCAACACCAACCTCAAGGACGTCGGCAAGCCGGCCACCACCGGCCTGCCCACCACCGGCACCCGGACGATGACGGTCACCACCAACCAGGGCGACCCGATCACGGCCGAGCTCGACCTGGCCTCGGCGCCGTGCGCGGCGGCGAGCATCTCCTACCTGGCCGGCAAGTCGTTCTACGACAACACCACCTGCCACGAGATCACCACTGAGGGCGCGCTGCACTGCGGCGACCCGAGCGGCACCGGCATCGGGGGCCCGGCCTACTCGTTCTACGACGAGGACATCCCCACCGGCGCGGACCCGAGCGCGTCCGCCTCGCCGGCGCCGGACGAGCCGGCGACGTACCCGAAGGGCACGGTCGCCATGGTCGCCAACCCGCCGGGGTCCAACGGCAGCCAGTTCCTGATCTTCTTCAAGGACTTCAAGACCGCGACGCCGACGTACCCGATCATCGGCAAGGTCACCGGCGGGCTCGACGTGGTGGAGAAGATCGGCGCCCTGGCGACCGTGGACAATGGGAACGGGGCCAAGGTCAAGCCGAAGACGGACGTGGTGGTCCAGAGCCTCACCGTCGGCGAGGCCAACCCCGCGCCGGCGGCGAGCAGCGCCAGCTGACCCGGCCGCCCGCCATCCCAGCAGCCGCGGCACCGGCCGCGCCCGAAATACACCGTAAGGAGTGACCGTGACGTCCACCAGAGAGCGGCAGCGCGCGGTGGCGCGGGCCCGACTCGAGCGGGAGATGGCCGAGCGCGCCACCAAGGCGCGCAAGCGCCGGCAGACACAGGCCATCGCCGGCGCGGCGGCCGTGCTGGTGCTCGTGGTCGCCGGCACCGTGTGGCTGGTCACCGCGCTCGGTGGTGACGACGACAAGCAGCAGGCCGCCAGCACGGCGGGCTACTCGCAGTGCGTCTACAACGAGATCCCCGCGGAGGGACGCCCCAAGGAGATCAAGGACGTCGGGCGGCCCCCGAACCAGCAGGACAACAAGGGCACCCAGACGATGACGATCGACACCAACCTCGGTCCGATCACCGCCAAGATCAACCGCGATCAGGTGCCCTGCACCGCCGGTAGCTTCACCTACCTGGCCAGCAAGAACTTCTTCGACAACACCAAGTGCCACCGCCTCGTCACCGAGGGAATCAAGGTCCTCCAGTGCGGCGACCCGAGTGCGACGGGCAACGGCTGGCGGGACACCGACGGTACCGGTGGCCCGAGCTACGGCATGCTCGAGGAGAACCTGCCCACCGACAAGCGTCCGCCGTACCCGGACGGCGTCATCGCGATGGCCAACTCGGGCTCGGAGGGCAGCACCGGTAGCCAGTTCTTCATCGTGTACGAAGACTCCGAGCTCCCCGCGAACTACACGGTGCTGGGCACGGTCACCGGCGGCATGGACGTGGTGAAGCAGGTCGCGGCGGCCGGCGACGACGGCGCGTACAACGCGAACGCCGGCGGCGGGCACCCGAAGAAGGAGATCGTCATCAACAAGCTGACGATGAGCGACATCCAGGGCGGCTGACCCGCCTTCGCACCGCATACGAAAGCGCCCGCCGGCTGGAAAGCCGGCGGGCGCTTTCGCGTGGGCCTCAGGCCCCCGAGGTCACCCGGTAGGCGTCGAAGACGCCGTCGACCTTGCGGACCGCGGCCAGCAGGTGCCCCAGGTGCTTCGGGTCGGCCATCTCGAAGCTGAACCGGCTCACCGCCACCCGGTCCCGGGTGGTGGTGACCGTGGCGGAGAGGATGTTGACCCGCTCGTCGGAGAGCACCCGGGTGACGTCGGTCAGCAGCTTGTGCCGGTCGAGGGCCTCCACCTGGATGGCGACGAGGAAGGTCGACGCGGAGGTGAGCTTCCAGCTCACCTCAACCATCCGCTCGCTCTGCGCCTTGAGGTCCTCGGCGTTGGCGCAGTCGTCGCGGTGCACGCTCACCCCGCCCGAGCGGGTGACGAAGCCGAAGACGGCGTCCGGCGGCACCGGCGTGCAACACCGGGCCAGCTTGATCCAGACGTCGCTGACGCCCCGGACCACCACACCCGGATCGTGGCTGGAGGCCCGGCTACGCGGCGGCCGGGTGGCGACGGCGGTCTCGGCGATGTCCTCCGCCGCGCCCTCCTCGCCGCCGTACGTGGCCATCAGCTTCTGCACCACCGACTGGGCGGAGACCTGGCTGTCGCCGACCGCCGCGTAGAGCGAGGCGACGTCGGCCAGGTGCAGGTCCCGGGCGATCGCCATCAGCGCGTCCGGGGTGAGCATCCGCTGCAGCGGCATGCCCTGCTTGCGCATCGCCTTGACGATCGAGTCCTTGCCGGCCTCGATCGCCTCCTCGCGCCGCTCCTTGTTGAAGTACTGGCGGATCTTCGTGCGGGCGCGCGGGCTCTTGACGAACCCGAGCCAGTCCTGGGTCGGCCCGGCGGTGTCGGACTTCGAGGTGAAGATCTCGATCACGTCGCCGTTGGACAGCGTCGATTCCAGCGGCACCAGCTTGCCGTTGACCCGGGCGCCGATGCACTTGTGCCCGACCTCGGTGTGCACGGCGTACGCGAAGTCCACCGGCGTCGACCCGGTCGGCAGCGGGATGACGTCACCCTTCGGGGTGAAGACGTACACCTCCTGGCTGGACAGGTCGAACCGCAGCGCGTCGAGGAACTCGCTCGGGTCGGCCGCCTCCCGCTGCCAGTCCAGCAGCTGGCGCAGCCAGGTCATCTCGTCGATGTGCGCCGGCGGGCCGACGATCTGGGCGCCCTTGTGCTCCTTGTACTTCCAGTGCGCGGCGATGCCGAACTCGGCGGTGCGGTGCATCGCGTACGTGCGGATCTGCATCTCCACCGGCTTGCCGGTGGGCCCGATGACCGTCGTGTGCAACGACTGGTACATGTTGAACTTGGGCATCGCGATGTAGTCCTTGAACCGGCCCGGCACCGGCTGCCAGTTGGCGTGGATGACGCCCAGCGCCGCGTAGCAGTCCCGCACCGTGTCGACCAGGATCCGCACACCGACCAGGTCGTAGATGTCGTTGAAGTCGCGCCCCCGCACGATCATCTTCTGGTAGATCGAGTAGAGGTGCTTCGGCCGGCCGGTGGTCTCCGCCTTGATCTTGGCGGCCTTGAGATCCGTCGACACCTTCTGGGTCACCTGGCGCAGCAACGCCTCGCGCTGCGGCTGGTGCTCCCCGATCAGGCGGTTGATCTCCTCGAACCGCTTCGGGAACAGGGTGCCGAAGGCGAGGTCCTCCAGCTCCCACTTGATCGTGTTCATACCCAGGCGGTGCGCCAGCGGGGCCAGGATCTCCAACGTCTCCTTGGCCTTCTGCTCCTGCTTGGGGCGGGGCAGGAAGGTGAGGGTACGCATGTTGTGCAGCCGGTCCGCCAGCTTGATCACCAGGACCCGCGGGTCCTTGGCCATGGCGACCACCATCTTGCGGATGGTCTCCGCCTTGGCCGCGTCACCGAGCTTGACCTTGTCGAGCTTGGTGACGCCGTCGACCAGCAGGGCCACCTCGCCGCCGAAGTCGGCGCGCATCTGGTCGAGGGTGTATTCCGTGTCCTCGATCGTGTCGTGCAGCAGCGCCGCGACCAGGGTGGTGGTGTCCATCCCCAGGGTGGCCAGGATGGTCGCCACGGCCAGGGGGTGGGTGATGTACGGGTCGCCGGACTTGCGGTACTGACCGGAGTGCCAGCGGGCCGCGGTGTCGAAGGCCCGTTGCAGCAGCCGAGCGTCCGCCTTGGGGTGGTTCTCGCGGTGCAGCGAGATCAGCGGCTCCAGCACCTCGCTGACCTGGGAGGTCTGCCACGGTGCGTTGAACCGGGCCAGCCGGGCGCGTACCCGGCGGCCGGTCGGGGCGCTGGCGAGGGCGAAGCCACCGCCGGGGGAGGACTCCCCCGGGCCGTCGGCTCGCAACGGCACCACGACCGCCCCGCCGGACGACGTGCCGCCGTCCGCGTGCGCGTCGGGCCCGCCGCCGGAGCTGGTCACCCGGGTCGGCGGGTTGCCGTTCTGCCCGGTCGCCGCGCCGTCCGCGTCGCCTGTCGGGTGCACCGTGCCCTCCACCGGAGGGGCGACATCGTGGGACACCGGCCTCCTCACCGCTCGCCGGGGTGCGCCGGCCGTCCGGCCGACGTTCTGTTCAACCGGCCCGGGGGCCGGCCTTGTTCCGCGCCGCCCGTCCCGTCGACGTGGTCTGCGTCGACCGCCGGGGACCTCGCGGTCCCGGCCGCCCCGCGCGCCACGCCGGCCGTGGGGCCGGTTGTCGCGCCGCCGGACGGTCACCCGCCCGGTCAGCAAAGGGCAATGCTACCCGCACGCAGGGTACGTCGCGCCTCCACCGGACGGACCCTGCCGGGCCGACCCGGGCGGGCAGGCGCTCAAACGGTCAGCAGGGCATGGAGCGGACGCGGGGCGAGTCGCTCCCGCCCGTTGAGAAAGCCCAGCTCCAGCAGGACGGTGAAGCCGGCGACCGTGCCGCCGGCCCGCTCAACCAGGTCGAGGGTGGCCTCGGCGGTGCCGCCGGTGGCGAGCACGTCGTCCACCACGAGGACCCGGTGGCCGGCGGTGAAGGCGTCCTGGTGCACCTCCAGCGTCGCCTCGCCGTATTCAAGGGCGTAGGAGGCGGCGTGGGTGGCGCGGGGCAGCTTGCCGGCCTTGCGCACCGGCACCACCCCGACCCCGGTGGCGTACGCGATGGCCGCGGCGAGCACGAAGCCGCGGGCCTCGATGCCGGCCACCGTGTCGAACGAGTCCCGCCCGTGGTACGCGATGATTCCGTCGATCACCTCGCGGAAGACGGCACCGTCGGCGAAGAGCGGCATCAGGTCCTTGAACATCACGCCGGGCTGGGGGAAGTCCGGCACGTCCAGCACCCGGCTGGCGACCAGTTGGGCAACCTTCGGGCCGCTGTCTCCCCGTACCCCGGTGGTGTGGGTCTCCGTCACGGTACGTCCCATGTCCCTTCGAAACGACGACGGCGTCCGTCATGCCGCTCGCACAGCATGACGGACGCCGTCCGGTCACTTCCTACCGGGTCTCCCGGGGGAAACCTCCGGGCCGGTCAGCGGCGCTTCGCGCCGCCGGGCCGGTTGCCACCGCCGCCGGGGCGGCCGCTGCGGGCGGCGGCGGGACGCCGGCCGGCCGGCCGGGCGCCCACCTTCGGCGCCGCGCCGGCGAGGGCCGCCTCCTCCGGGTCGATGGCGTCGTCGCCGGCCGCAACGGCCCGCGCCGCGCCCTTCGGGGTGATCTCGCCTCGAGCGATGGCGCCCCGGCGAGTCAGCACCCGCTTGTTGTGCGCGCTGATCCGCGGGTCCTGGTTCTTCAGCAGCACCAGCGCCGGGGTGGCCAGCAGGATCGAGGTCAGGAACGCCACCGCCATACCGACGAAGAGCACCAGACCCAGGTCCTTCAGGGTGCCGGCGCCGAGCAGGCCCGCACCGATGAAGAGCAGACCACCGACCGGGAGCAGGGCGACCACCGAGGTGTTCAGCGACCGCATCAGGCTCTGGTTCA
The DNA here is from genome assembly GCF_040649295.1 of Micromonospora sp. NPDC048999. Classification (NCBI taxonomy): domain Bacteria; kingdom Bacillati; phylum Actinomycetota; class Actinomycetes; order Micromonosporales; family Micromonosporaceae; genus Micromonospora; species Micromonospora sp. NPDC048999. The sequence goes on from NZ_JBEZFI010000017.1 coordinate 120,104, forward strand.
ACGCCAGGTTGGCCGCCTCGCCGTAGGTCTGGTTGTTGTTGGCGGTGATACCGCGGGTGTTCTCCTGGACCTTGTCGAAGACCACCACCACGTCGTAGAGCGCGAAGCCCAGGATGGTGAGGAAACCGATGATCGTCGACGGGGTGACCTCGAAGCCGACCAGCGAGTAGATGCCGGCGGTGAGGGCCAGGTTCGTGAGCAGCGAGGCGATCGCGGCGGCCGCCATCCGCCACTCGAAACGCAGGATCAGGTAGATCGCCACCACCGCGATGAAGATCAGCAGACCGAGCAGCGCCCGCTCGGTGACCTGGCTGCCCCACGCCTCGGAGACCTGGTTGCCGCTGATCTGGTCGGCGTTGATGCCGAACTCCTGAGCCATCTCGGTCTTGACCGCGTTGGCCTCATCCGCGCTGAGCTGCGCGGTGCGCATCTCGTAGTACTCGCCGCTGGTGCTGCCGACCTTCTGGGCGGTGACCACCGTGATGCCGCCGCCCTTGGCCGCGAGCGCCGCGTTGACCTTCGCCTCGGCCTGGTCCAGGGTGCCGACGCTGGCCGGCACCTGGAACGAGTTGCCGCCGGCGAACTCGATGCCGAGGCTGAAGCCGCGGAACGTGAAGCTCAGCACGGCGACGAGCACCAGCAGACCGGCTGCGGCGAACCACATCTTGCGCCGGCCGACGATGTTGAGATCGGCCTCGCCCCGGTAGAGCCGGGACGCCAGACCACTCTTAGCCATCTCAGGCCTCCTTGACGCGCGGGTTGCGAGCGGCGGCCTGCTCGGCCGACCGGGCCGGCAGGGCTCGGCCGAGACCGCTGACCCGCGGGGACAGGAACGCCCGGGTCCGGGCGAACATCGTCATGATCGGGTGACGGAAGAGGAAGACGACGACCAGGTCGAGGATCGTCGCCAGGCCGAGCGCGAAGGCGAAGCCCTTCACCGCGCCGACCGAGACGAGGTAGAGCACCACGGCGGACATCAGGGTGATGGCGTTCGCCGAGATGATCGTCCGGCGGGCCCGGATCCACGCCCGCGGCACCGCGCTGCGCGGGCTGCGCCCCTCCCGGATCTCGTCCTTGAGCCGCTCGAAGTAGATGACGAACGAGTCCGCCGCCACACCGAGCGAGACGATCATGCCGGCGAGGCCGGCGAGGGTGAGGGTGAAGCCGATCGACCGGCCGAGCACCACCAGCGAGCCGAAGACCAGCAGGCCGGAGAGCACCAGGCTCAGGAAGATGACCGAGCCGAGCAGCCGATAGTAGAAGAACGAGTAGATGATCACCAGCAGCATGCCGATGCCAGCCGCCAGCAGACCCGCCTTGAGGTGGCTGTCGCCCAGGGTCGCGGTGACGTTCTGCTGCTCAGCCTGCACGAAGGTGACCGGCAGTGCGCCGTAGCGCAGCTGGCTGGCCAGCTGGTTCGCGCTCTTGCTGTCAAAGCTGCCGCTGATCTGCGAGTCGCCGGTCAGCACGCCCTTGATCTCCGGGGACGAGACGATCTCGTTGTCCAGCACCACGGCGACCCGGCACTTGCCGTCCTGGCCGACCGCGCTCTGGTCGCAGGCCTGGCCCTCGTTCTGGAACGCCTCGCGGGTCAGGTTGGTCCACCGCTCCTGGCCCTTGCCGCTGAACTGCAGGCTCACCACCCAGGCGCTGGCCTGGTCGAGCTGAGCGGACGCGTTCTTGACGTCGGTGCCGACCACCTTCGCCTGGTCCAGCAGGTACTTGCCGCCGTACTCACAGGCGACCGCCTGGTGCTTCTCGTCCTTGATCGACGCCGGCGGCCGCTTGTCGAGCTGGGCGCAGGTGATGGTCGGGACGTTGAACTGCAGGTTGACCGGCAGCACCGCGATCTCCTGCGGGGAGAGGGCGCCGAACGGCTTGAGCTTCTCCGCCAGCGACGGGTCGGAGGTGAGGTCGGCCGGTTCCGTCAGGCCGGTGGCGGCGGACCAGGCGTCCGGGCCGACCTTCTGCTCGACGGCCTTGCGCTGCTCCTCGACGCTCTGCGACACCGGCTCGGCCTCCGCGCTCGGCGTCGGCTCGGCGCTCGCGCTCGGCGTCGGCGAGGCCGACGCGCTGGCGCTCGGCGCCGGGGCCATGCCGCCCTGCCCGCCGGTGGTCGGCGACGATTCGGCCTTCGGCGCGGTGCTGCCGGACGGCTTCGGCGTCGCGCTGCCCGACGGGGCCGGGGTGGCGCTGGCGGACGGGTCCGGGGTGGCGCTGGCGCTCGGTTCCGGGGCGACGGTCATGCCGCTGCCGTCGGTGACCTTGAGAACCTTGCGGAAGCGCAACTCGGCGGCGCTGCCGACATCGGTCAGATCCCGGTTCTGACCGGGCAGGGAGATGACGATGTTGCGGTTGCCCTCGGTGACCACCTCGGCCTCGGCCACGCCGTAGGCGTTGACCCGGTTCTCGATGATCTGTCGCGCCTCTTCGAGGTTGGCGGCCGTCGGGGGCTTGCCGTCAACACTGTTGGTGGCCTCGAGCGTCAGCCGGGTGCCGCCGACCAGGTCCAGGCCGAGCCGGGGCTCCAGCCGGTCCCGCAGGCCACCGCTGGCGCCGCCCGAGAAGAACACCAAAAGATAGAGGACGACGAAGATGAACCCGAGCACGGCGAGCTGCCGTCCGGGGCGCATCTGTCCCTGAGGTGGTGGTGCCACGGCTGTCCTGTCTCCCTGTACGGTCGCGCCGCTGGGCAGCGGCGGCGAAAATCGGGCCGGGGGTGTCCGCCCGACTGCTCCGATGAGCCGGCGCCGCCGGCCGACACGCCTCGAAGGGTGACGACGCGGCGGCGCCGCCGAACGAGATCTCCGCGTGCCGGCGTCGGGCGCCGACCCAACTATTTACTTGTGGCGATGATTCCGCTGCCCCGTTTCGGGGGCGACGGTCACTCCTTGACCGACTCCACTTCCTCGACGGCCGAGTCGATCGCCTCGGGGCGCTCGACCTGCTTGACCACTCGGGCGATGGCCGGACGCGCGTACTTGGTCTGCACGCCCGGCGCGATCTCCAGCAGAACGGTCTCGTCGTCCACGCCAGTGACCGTGCCGTGGAGCCCGCCGATGGTGACGATCTCGTCGCCCGGGGCGAGCGCGGACTGCATCTGCTCGGCCTCCCGGCGCCGCTTCTGCTGGGGCCGGATCATCATGAAGTACATGACGCCGAAGAGCAGAGCGATCATCAGGATCGGCGTCAGACCGCCGGCTCCCCCACCACTCGCTGCTGCGTAAAGCACGGTTTACAACCTTCCATTGGTTCTCCGCGCCGCGCCGAGGGCGCCGGAGCGGAGGCGGATTCTTACGTCCTGTACAAACCGCGGCGAAGTCTAATCCCTGTGCCTGAGAAGACCGAATGCGGTGCAGATCACGTTCGGATCACGGCTGGTCGGCCTGGGCGGAGAAGAGATCGGGCACGGCGGAAGTATCCATGCCAAATGTACCATTTGGCGGCGTTCGCCCCAGGTGGTGCCAGGCAGCCTCGGTGGCCACCCGCCCCCGGGGCGTACGGGCCAGCAGCCCGGCCCGCACCAGGAACGGCTCGCAGACCTCCTCGACCGTGTCCGGCTGCTCCCCCACCGCCACCGCCAGGGTGGAGAGGCCGACCGGGCCGCCCCGGAACGAGTCGACCAGCGCGGTGACCACCGCCCGGTCCAGCCGGTCCAGCCCGAGCGCGTCGACGTCGTACACGGTGAGGGCGGCCCGGGCGGCCTCCAGGGTGACCACCCCGTCGGCCCGGACCTCGGCGAAGTCCCGGACCCGGCGCAGCAGCCGGTTGGCGATCCGCGGGGTGCCCCGCGACCGGCCGGCGACCTCGGCCGCGGCCTCGTCGGTGATCGGCACACCGAGGATCCGGGCCGACCGGCGCAGCAGCGCCTCCAGCTCGGCCGGGCTGTAGAAGTCGAGGTGGGCGACGAAGCCGAACCGGTCCCGCATCGGCCCGGTGAGCAGGCCCGAGCGGGTCGTCGCGCCGACCAGCGTGAACGGCTCGACGTCGAGCGGGATGGCGGTGGCCCCCGGGCCCTTGCCGACCACCACGTCGACCCGGAAGTCCTCCATCGCGCTGTAGAGCAGCTCCTCGGCCGGCCGGGCAATCCGATGGATCTCGTCGATGAACAGGACGTCGCCCTCGGCGAGGCTGGTCAGGATGGCGGCCAGGTCGCCGGACCGCTCAATCGCCGGACCGCTGGTCACCCGGATCCCCGAGCCCAGCTCGGCCGCCACGATGTTGGCCAGGCTGGTCTTGCCCAAGCCCGGCGGCCCGGAGAGAAGAATGTGATCGGGCGGCGAGCCGCGCCGCATCGCCCCCTGGAGCAGCAGGTCGAGCTGGTCCCGTACGCGATCCTGGGCGATGAAGTCGGCGAGGCGCTTCGGCCGGACGCTGACCTCCGCGTCCCGTTCCGCGTCGCTGACGTACGCCGAGACCAGGTTCTCGTTGGTCATCGGGCGCGGCCCAGGAGGCGGATGGCCTGCTTGAGCAGGACCGGCACCGGCGGAGTCGCCCCGTCGACGGTCTCGGCGACCGCGGCGACGGCCTGCTCGGCCTGGGCGGCCGTCCAGCCGAGCCCGACCAGGGCCTGGCGCACCTGCTCGGGCCAGGCGCCCGCGGTGACCCCGGCGGCGCCGTCCGGCCCGACCGGCACCGGGCCGATCCGGTCGCGCAGCTCGAGGACGAGCCGTTCCGCGCCCTTCTTTCCGATGCCGGGCACCCGGGTCAACGCGGCGGTGTCGGCGTTGGCGATGGCCTTGCGCACCGCGTCCGGGGTGTGCACGGCGAGCACCGCCTGGGCCAGCCGGGGGCCCACCCCGCTGGCGGTCTGGAGCAGCTCGAACAGCTGCTTGGCGTCGTCGTCGGCGAAGCCGTAGAGGGTGAGCGAGTCCTCCCGGACGACCAGGCTGGTGGCGAGCCGGGCCGGCTGGCCGACCCGCAGCTCGGCGAGGGTGCCGGGGGCGCACTGCACCGCCAGGCCGATGCCGCCCACCTCCACCACCGCGTGGTCCGGACCGGTCGCGGTCACCGTGCCGCGCACGCTGGCGATCATCGTGCTCCTTCTCGTCGGGCCCGCTCGGCCGCGGCGGCCAGCTTCGACCGGGTGCCGCCGCGCCAGACGTGGCAGATGGCCAGGGCCAGGGCGTCGGCGGCGTCGGCGGGCCGGGGCGGCTCGGGCAGCCGCAGCAGCCGGGTGACCATCATGGTCATCTGCGCCTTGTCGGCCTGGCCGGACCCGGTCACCGCCGCCTTGACCTCGCTCGGGGTGTACGTCTGCACCGGCAGCCCGGCCCGCGCTCCGGCGAGCACGGCGATCCCGCTGGCCTGGGCGGTGCCCATCACCGTGCGGACGTTGTGCTGGCTGAACACCCGCTCCACCGCCACCGCGTCGGGCCGGTGCTCGGCGACCAGCTCGGTGAGCGAGCGGTCCAGGTGCAGCAGGCGCAGCGGCAGCTCGTCGTCGGGATCGGTGTGGATGACGTAGTAGGCGACCAGGGTGCAGGGCCGCCCCGGCACGCCCTCGACCACGCCGACCCCGCACCGGGTCAGCCCCGGGTCGACGCCGAGCACCCGCACGCCGCCTCCTCCCCGAGCATCAAGCAGAACGTGTGTTCGACACCCTACCGATCCGCTCCGGCACCCGCCGGGCGGGACACGCCGCGGCCCGTTCGGGGCGGAGCGATCCGCGCGGAGCCCACACAGAACAGCCGCCGAGTATGTGTCACCGCCCCATGTGCCGCCGGCCACACAGCTCGTAACTTCTTGCGCCATGACGGCAGAACCCGTGGCGGTCCCCCACGTCGTACACGTCGACCTCTCCGGTCGTAGCGCCCTGGTGAGCGGTGGTGGCAGTGGCATCGGACGGGCCTGCGCCCTGCGGCTGGCGGCGGCCGGCGCGGCGGTGCTGGTGGTCGACCGCAACGTGGCGGCGGCCGAGGCGGTGGCCGCCGAGGCGGGCGGTCGGGCCGAAGGCGTCGACCTGGCCGACCCGGCGGCGGTGGACCGGCTCGACGGGGGCGTGGACATCGTGGTGAACAACGCCGGGCTGCAGCACGTCGCGCCGGTGCAGGAGTTCTCCACGGAGCGCTTCGAGTACCTGCACCGGGTGATGGTGGAGGCGCCGTTCCTGCTGATCCGTCGCGCCCTGCCGCACATGTACGCGCAGGGCTGGGGCCGGATCGTCAACATCTCCTCGGTGCACGGGCTGCGCGCCTCGCCGTACAAGGCGGCCTACGTGTCGGCCAAACACGCCCTGGAGGGGCTGTCGAAGGTGGTGGCGCTGGAGGGCGCCGCCCACGGGGTGACCGCCAACTGCATCAACCCGGCGTACGTGCGGACCGCGCTCGTGGAGGGCCAGATCGCCGACCAGGCGGCCAGCCACGGCATCGGCGAGGACGAGGTGGTCGAGAAGATCATGCTGGCCCGGGCGGCGATCAAGCGACTCATCGAGCCCGAGGAGGTGGCGGAGCTGGTCGCGTACCTCTGCTCGCCGCCGGCCGCGTTCATCACCGGTGCCTCGATCGCCCTCGACGGGGGCTGGACGGCCAACTAGTGGCCGTGCGCACAATGTCGGGCATGTCGTCGCCGGTCGAGTTCCTCGAGCTGCTGGCCCGGGAGGCCGCCGCGATCGAGTTCGAGGGGCCGCTGGTCGCGGCCCGCGCCGCCGGCCTGCCGGCCGAGCGGCTCGCCGAGCTGGAGCAGGCGAAGGTGGTGGCGCTGCGGGTCCGCGCGCTGCTGGAGCGCCGGCGCCGCCGGGAGATCGAGCTCTCCGGCCTGTACGACACGGCCAGCGACCTGGCCGGGCTGCGCGACCTGGACGACGTGCTGCGGGCGATCGTGCACCGGGCCCGGATCCTGCTCGGCACCGACGTGGCGTACATGACGCTCAACGACGACGAGCGCGGCGACACCTACATGCGGGTCACCGACGGTTCGATCTCGGCCCGGTTCCAGGGGCTGCGCCTGGAGATGGGTGACGGCCTCGGCGGCCTGGTGGCCCAGACCGGCACCCCGTACGTCACCTCGAACTATCAGGAGGACATCCGCTTCCGGCACACCGGAGAGATCGACACCGGGGTCGGTGAGGAAGGGCTGGTGGCCATCCTCGGCGTGCCGCTGCGGCTCGGGTCGAGCGTGATCGGCGTGCTGTACGCGGCCAACCGGTCGGCCCGGCCGTTCGCCCGGGAGGAGGTGTCGCTGCTGGTCTCCCTCGCGGCGCACGCGGCGGTGGCGATCGACACCGCCCGACTGCTGGCGGAGACCCGCTCGGCGCTGGCGGAGCTCTCGGCGGCGAACAGCACGATCCGGGCGCACAGCAGCTCGGTGGAGCGGGCCGCCGCCGCCCACGACCGGATGACCGCTCTGGTGGTGCGCGGTGGCGGGATGGAGGACCTGGCGGCGGCGGTCACCGACGTGCTCGGCGGGGCGCTGCTGGCGCTGGACGCCGAGGGACGGCAGCTGGCCCGGGTGGGCGAGATCGAGGAGCCGGACCGGGCGGACCTGGTGGAGGCGGTGGCCGCCTCCCGGACCGAGGGGCGCAGCGTCCGCCGGGGTCCGCTCTGGTACGCCGCGGTGGTGGCCGGCGCGGAGAACCTGGGCGCGCTGGTGCTGCGCCCGGACGGCGAGCTGGTCGACGCCGACCAGCGGATCCTGGAGCGGGCCGCGCTGGTGACCGCGTTGCTGCTGCTGTTCCGCCGGACCGTGGCGGAGGCGGAGGGGCGGGTCCGGGGCGAGCTGCTCGACGACCTGATCGCCCGGCCGTCGCGGGACACCGACGCGCTGCGCGGCCGGGCCCGCCGGCTCGGGGTGGACCTGGACGCCCCGCACGTGCTGGTCGCGGTCGGCGACGACGCGTTCGCCGCGACCGGCTCGGCGCGGCAGCGGGTGCTCTCCTGGGCCATCACGTACGCCTCGACCCGGGGCGGGCTGGCGGCGGCGCGGGACGGCCGGGTGGTGCTGATGCTGCCCGGCACGGACGCCGGCGGCGCGGCGCGCGCGGTGGCCCGCGACCTGTCCCGGGTCACCGACCGGCCGGTGACCGCCGGGGCGAGCGGGCCGTCCACCGGGCCCGCGTCGCTGGCCGCCGTCTTCGCCGAGGCGGCCCGCTGCCTGACCGCGCTGGGCGCGCTGGGCCGTTCCGGGCAGGGCGCGAGCACCGCCGAGCTGGGCTTCGTGGGGCTGCTGCTGGGTACGGTCGGCGACTCGGGCGACCGGGACGTGGCCCGGTTCCTCGCCGCGACGGTCGGGCCGGTGGTGGACTACGACGCCCGGCGCGGCACCGCGCTGGTGAAGACGTTGGAGGCGTACTTCGGGATGGGCGGCAGCCTGGCCCGGGCGGCGGAGCTGCTGCACGTGCACGTCAACACGGTGACCCAGCGGCTGGAGCGGGTCGGGCAGCTGCTCGGCACCGACTGGCAGAAGCCGGAACGGGCGTTGGAGGTGCAGCTCGCGCTGCGGCTGCACCGCCTACGCACCCCACCCACGCCGGCCTGACCCCCGACCGCCCCCGGCGGAACGGCTGGCGAGACGCCGGTCAGCGGGCGCGGATGCCGTCAAGGGCGGCGTCGACGATCTGCTCGGGGAGGATCTTCTCGTCCAGCTCGGGATGCCAGCGCAGCATCCGTTGGATGAGCATCGGTCCGGTGAGCAGCGCCATGGCCAGCTCGATGTCGAGGTCTGCCCGCAGCTCCCCGCTGGCGACGCCGCGCCGCAGCACCTCTCGCATCAGCTTCCGGCGGGGCTCGATGATGTTCTGGTAGAGCTGGAAGTGGTCCGGGCTGCGGTTCACCTCGGGCACCAGACACGGCATGATCTTGGCGGCCCGCGGGTCGATGTTGTGCCCGACCGCGCCGACCAGCAGCACCAGGTCGTCGCGGACGGAGTGGCCGGCCGGCTCGGGCGGAGTGCCCTTGAGGGTGCGCAGCGCGTCGAGCAGCAGGGCGTCCTTGCCCGGCCAGCGGCGGTAGATGGTGGCCTTGCCCACCCCGGCGCGGGCGGCGATCGCCTCGATGGTGAGCGCCTCGATCGTGGTGCCCTCGGCGAGCAGGTCCAGGATCGCCTGGACGATCGCTTCGTCCGCGCGGATGCTCCGCGGTCGCCCGGGCGACCGCGGAGCATCGGCGGTGGAACTCATGTCAGACATTGTCGCCGAACCTACGGAGTCCCGGCCAACTCCGGCTTCGCGCCCGGCCGGGTGTCGACCTCGGTGGGCACCGGGCGGCCCGGCATCCAGCGGAGCACGATGCCGATACCGAGCGCGGCCACCAGCGCGGAGACCCCCGCAGCCCAGTGCATCGCCGAAACGAACGAGTCGTTGGCCGCCGCGATCAGCCTCGGCGCCGCCGGGCCGAGCTGGGCGGCCGCCGCGTACGCGCCGGAGATGGACTCCCCGGCCGCCGCCCGGACCGGGTCGGGCAGGCCGGCGAGCGCCGAGGCGACCTCGTCCCGGTAGACCGCGGAGAGCACCGAACCGAGTATCGCCACGCCGAGCGCGCCGGCGACCTGGCGGACCGTGTTGCTCACCGCCGAACCGACACCGGCCTTCTCCCGGGGCAGCGCCGACATGATCGACTCGGTGGCCGGCGGCATGATGTTGGCCATCCCGGCGCCCTGGACGAAGCCCAACGCCGAGAAGATCCAGATCGGCGTCTCCGCGTCGATGAGGGCGTACGCGCCGAGCGCGGCGGCGGTGAGCAGCAGCCCGACGGTGGACACGGCCCGGCCGCCGTACCGGCGGACCATGGCGGCGCTGCGCGGCGCGAAGATCAGCTGAGCGACCGCGAACGGCAGGAAGAGCAGGCCGCTCTGCAGCGGGCTGTAGCCGCGTACCAGCTGGAGGTAGAACGCGCCGAAGAACATCACGCCCATCGCGGCGAAGAAGACCAGTCCGACCATCGCCACCGGGGCGGCGAACCGGGGCACCCGGAACAGCCGGACATCCAGCGACGGGTGGTCGCTGCGCAGTTCGTGGACGACGAACCAGGTCAGCACCGCGAGCCCGCCGACGATGGCGGCCCAGACCCGCAGTCGGTCGAAGCCGTGCTCGCCGCCGTCGATGATGCCGTAGGTGAGGGCGACCAGGCCGACCACGGACAGCAGCACACCGGGCAGGTCCACCCGGCCGGGGCTCGGGTCGCGGGACTCCGGCACCAGTGCGGCGACCAGGACCACGCCGAGCGCCACCACGGGCACGTTGATCAGGAAGACGGAGCCCCACCAGTAGTGCTCCAACAGGGCACCGCCGAGGACCGGACCGATCGCCACGGCGAGGCCGACCGCCCCGGCCCAGATGCCGATCGCCTTCCCTCGCTCCCGGGGGTCGAAGACATTGGAGATGATCGAGAGGGTCACCGGCATGATGGCCGCGCCGCCGACGCCCATCAGCGCGCGGGTGGCGATCAGCTGCGCCGGGTCCTGCGCGTACGCCGACAGCAGCGACGCCAGGCCGAACAGGGCCAGGCCGATCAGCAGGAAGCGCCGCCGCCCGAGGCGGTCGCCGAGGACGCCGAAGGTGAAGAGCAGACCGGCGAAGACCAGCGTGTAGGAGTTGATCGCCCATTCCAGCTGGCCCTGGGTGGCGCCGAGGCCGTGCACCGGGTCGGCAAGGGTACGCAGGGCGACGTTGAGAATGGTGTTGTCAAGGACGACCACGAGGAGGCTGATCACCAACACCCCGAGGATCGCCCACCTCCTCGGATGTCCGGTGTTCTGGTGCGGTTCCACGTCCGGTTCTCCCCCCGGTTCACCCGCGTCGAAATACGATACGGGGCAGACTCGTAACGGGCTGAGCCTAGGCGAGAGAGATACGATACGGAACCGGTCCGTATCGTATGTGCGCCAGCTCACGCCCCCACCCCGCGCCTCCCGCCCCGCGCCGCCCCGCGCCGCCGCTCAAGATCCGCGCAGTTTCCCCGAAGGTGCTGCCTCCCGGCATCGTGAGGGGCCACTTTCGGGGAAGTTGTCCGGATCTTGCCGGCGCGCCTGGGCCGGCTGTGGTGGTGTGGGGTGAGTATCCGGTTTGTCGGGTGTGGTCGGGGGTCCCGGGGCGGAATGGCGGGTGGCGGTTGGTCGTTGAACACGGGTGCACGGCCGAGGAGGACGCCCCCG